>JANYFI010000654.1 GCA_025362765.1 Ferruginibacter sp.
TAAAATAGTTGCAGTAAGTTATACAATAAAACTGAAACAGAAACTTAATGTTGCCCAGCGCCTGTTATCCCACTGTTAACTGATAAATTTCAGGAAGATTTCTGCCTAAGCCATCGTAGTCAAGTCCAAAGCCTAGCAAAAATATATTCGGCACAGTGAAACCTAAATAATCAATTGCAACAGGATATTTTAATGCTTCCGGCTTATGCAACAATGCGGCTATTTTCAATGATGCCGGCTGCAGTATATGCAACTGTGGCAAAAATTTATGAAGGGTAGTTCCGGTATCAACAATATCTTCAATTATTATTACATGGCGGTCTTTTAAGGGTTCATCGAGGCCGATAGAGGTTATTACATTGCCGGTAGAACGGGTGCCTTTGTAAGAAGCCAGTTTGATAAAGCAAATTTCAGCATCAATTTTAATAGCTTTAAAAAGATCAGCAGCAAACATGAAAGAACCATTTAAAATCGCTATAAAAAGCGGCCGCTTGCCATCATATTCCGTATTTATTTCAGCTGCCAGTTCATTTATCCGGTTATTGATTTTCGCTGCGCTGATATAGGGACTAAATTTTTTATCGTTTACTTGTATGGGGGGCATCTTTCTGGCTTTTTTTTAAAAGATATTATTCAGCTACAATCAATTCCTGGCCGATTTTTAAATTATCGCTGGATAAATTATTCCATTGTCGTATTTGTTGTATTGTTACACTGTACTTTTTAGCAATCCCATACAATCCCTCTTTGGGTTGTACAGTATGGGTTTTAGGGGAAACAAGGGATTCTTTTTTTACTACGGTTAGTGTGTTTTTTACGGCAACAGCCTGCTGCGTTTGCGCCGTTGGGCTCAGGTATACTTTTGTTCCGGCGGCAACAGGAGCGTCTTGTTTAAAACCATTGTACTCCAGCAGGCATTTTAGCTGAACGCCATTTTTTTGCGCAATATCATATAACGGCTCGGTTTGCTGAACAAGATAAAAATCGTTAGCTCCGGTTTTAGATTTCTTTTGCAGAAAAATAATCTGGTCATCTTTTAAAATGCCATCCTCATCCAGATCATTAAATGAAAGTAATTTGCTTAAGTCAATATCATTATTCGTAGCAATGGCCAGCAATGAAGTGCCTTTTTTTGCATTGATGTATTTATGCCCATTAATATAACTGATGGTACTGCCTTCAGCCGAATTGCCGGGTTCGTTTACTGTAGCATCCGGGGCCTTATCCGGTTCGGTTTCTTTATCATCCTGGTATTTGCCTTTTTCAGTTTGAGGTACGTCGTTCACGGCCTGAAGCGAATACTGTTGCAGGTTGTAAAGTTCAATATTTTTTATTAAAATATCAGGATATTTTGGATTGGTGGCATATCCTGCTTTTCTTAACCCTCTCGCCCACCCCTTGTAATCTGCGGGGTCCAATGCAAACAAGGACGCATATCTTTCTGTACCACGTAAGTAGTTGCTATGATCCCGGTAAGATGCTTCGGCATCTTTATAACTGCGAAAACATTCCCCCTTTGCATCATCGTCATGACTTACGGAATCCGCCGTCCAGGAGCTTTTACATTTTATTCCAAAATGATTGTTTGATTTTTTTACAAGATCGCTGTTGCCATTTTCTGTTTCCAACAATCCCTGTGCAAGCGTTATGGCAGCAGGCACTCCCATTCTCCTCATTTCCCTTACGGCCAAGTCTTTATATTTTTCAACATATTGTTGTGGGGTCAGGGTTTGAGCACCTGCCTGTATCCCAATGCAAGCAACAAATAACAATGAATAGAATATTTTTTTTATCATAATTTACCTCCCTGTAGCTAACCAGCATGTTACAATTTTCTTATCAGCATTAGTCCATCTCTTACTGTTAATAAAACCTGCTCTACCCTCTTGTCTTTTTTTACATGTTCATTAAAGGCCTGCACAGCGATGGCATTTTTCCCACTGACGGTTGGTACCAGCACCTGACCGTGAAACAAGGTATTATCAGCAATAATTAACCCATTCTGCTTTACAGCAGGCAAAATTAATTCGTAATAATCAATATACCCTGTTTTATCTGCATCAATAAAAACGAGGTCCCAAACTTCATGGAGGCCAGGAATAATTTTACCCGCATCCCCCACATGAAGGGTAATATTATTTTTCTGCGCAGATCTGTCAAAATATGATTTCGCCAGTGAAGCATCCTGCTCCCGTAACTCAATGGTATGAAGCCTGCCTGCAGGCGGTAATCCTTTTGCCAGACACAACGCACTATACCCTGTAAAGGTACCTACTTCTAATATCCTTAAAGGCTGTAACAACGTGCTCAGCACGCTTAAAAAACTACCCTGCACGTGCCCGCTTAGCATATGGGCATGGGGATGATGTTGTATAGTATATACATTCAACTCGTGCAACAATTCATCTTCTGCAAATGAAAATTCTGCTGCATAAGCCTCCGCAGCAGGACTTACAATATCCATAAGTTATTTAATTTAAGAGCTGTATCATAACCTTGTACAAAAAAATGGTACATTCAAGTGCCTAAAAATAAAATTTATACTTCGTTCTAAATTATTTTTTTGAAATGATTAACAAGCCGAGAAAAGTAATCAGGCCATTGATAATTAGCACTTCAATGCCAATGACATACCCACCGAATAACTGGGGCGCATTCGTTTGAAGCAGGTAACACAATACAGGACTTATCAATGCAATTACGGCGATCATAACACTATTAGGCAAACTACGTTTTGTCAAAATACCGAACGTAAATAATCCCAATAATGGTCCATAAGTGTAGCCGGCAATATCTAATATTTTATCTATAATTGACCGGCTGTTAATTTCCCTGAAAATTAATATACACGCAAAAAAGATGATTGTCATGGTGAGGTGTACAGTCAACCTTATTTTTCGTTGTTGCTTTTCATTTAAATCTGTTCTTTCCTTTATACCCAAAATATCAATGCAAAAGGTGGAAGTTAATGCGGTTAAAGCACCGTCAGCGCTGGGAAACAATGCTGATATTAATGCGATAATAAAGATGATGGAAATATAGGATGGCATGGATTGTAATAAACCCAGCGCTACAGAAGGAAAAAGATTATCACCGGTTATATTCAGGCCATTTTGTATAAAGCCCCAGGTAGGTTGACCATTCACGATAGTGGTTGCAAAAGTGGCTCCCTGGTGATAGGCATATAAATATAACAACCCACCGAGCAAAAGAAACAGCAGATTTACAAATACCAGTATCACACTAAAAGTCAGCATATTTTTTTGCGAATCTTTCAGGTTTTTTACGCTGATGTTTTTTTGCATCATCTCCTGGTCAAGACCCGTCATGGCAATGGTGATAAAAGCGCCGCCGATTATTTGCTTAGCAAAATAACCTTTGCTGTTGATATCTGTATTAAATATTCTTGTTAGATTTTTCACTTCCATACCGTTCACCGCCTCTGCCACCGAAAGGTGAAGCTGAGACAATATATAGCAGATACAAACAATTAATCCGAGTATCATCAAAGTAGTTTGCAACGTGTCAGTATATACAATAGTTTTTACACCACCTTCAAAAGTATATAGCAATATCATAATTAATACTACTGCGGCTGATACGTAAAAAGGAATGTGTAACCTCGATAAGATAAATATATGCAACACATTTATTACCAAATACAATCTTGCGGTAGCGCCCACCGTTCTTGACAGGATAAAAAAGGAAGCCCCTGTTTTATATGCCCAGATACCAAAACGCTGTTTCAGGTAATGGTAGATAGATGTGAGGTTCAGTTTGTAAGCGTGCCAGGCAGTGTGGGCAATATTGGCAAAGAAGGTTTGCTTCCCAATGCCCTCGGTTATTTCCAGGTTGTGATAGGCTATTTCCTGGGATATCTTGTGGTGGCCTATGTGTTATTGCCACTTTATTACAAACTGAACCTCACATCTATCTACCATTACCTGAAACAGCGTTTTGGTA
>JANYFI010000582.1 GCA_025362765.1 Ferruginibacter sp.
GTCAATGAGTTATTTGCAGATGGCGTATACATCAACAAAGCCTGATAATTAAAAAAAGAAGCAAGAATTAAAATAATGGCGGGCTCTATTACGAAAAGAGGGTATGCGGGACAAAAATTCCCTTTTTTGGGGAAATTAAAATGCCTTATAGTACAAGGTTAGGTCTGCAAACTGCAGCGGTGAGCCCTACTCGTCTGTAAAGTAATTACCCCAATATTTTATAAGTCCAGCTTTGCCCACCTGGTTAAAAGACACCCATTGTTCTTCTACCGGCAGAAATACTTCAATCGCTGATGTATCAGGAAAAAGCTTGTAATCGAATTTATCTGTGCCGGTGCTGATATAGCCGGTGTAATACCATTCAATACCATTGGCCTTTGCCCATTCAATTTTTTGCAGCATCAGCCATTTGCCAAGGCTGTATTTTTTGTACATAGGATCATAAAAATTCAGGATACCGGTGATGGCTTTGCAGCCAAGATCAAAATAGCCTGCGGCAATAAGCTTATCGTTGTGTTTTATTTCAATCATCTGCGAATTGAATGGAGCTGGTATCTCATTATCATGCAGGCAGGCATAACAGGTTTCACTTGTTGAAAAATTAGCTGCATTATAATAACGGGTATAAAGCTCCTCCGTTTCTTTTGTAATGAGTGCACTGGCGCAGGCAACACTAAAATCGCTGCATTTTTTACGAATGGCCAGCGCAGCCTTATTTTCATGGATATCTTTTACCCGGGTTCTTAACCAGAATACTGGCATTGAATCACCGTTTTCTGTAATTGGCGTGTGGTGAACGGTAAACATTGTATGCAACATCCGGTAATATCCTGCAGCCAGGTAGTCATCTAGCAAGTTGCCTTTAAATCCATTTTCGCCGGGTAAAATATAACAGGGTGCGATCATCATGATATCAGTTTCTTTAAGGACTGCCTGATTGTATTGACGTATTAAATTAACCATTTTTCACATTGTAGCTATATAAATAATCTCACCCTTGTTGTGTCGAAAATTCAGCGTCAGCCATTATTTCATCTGTCGGCTATTTCCCAATAGAGTCACCTGCACCCGAAGTTGATTTAGTTAACTAAAACGCACCAACATAATTAGGAGCAAGATTAAAGCCTATTTGTAAAATTGTCCAAAGTGCCATAGAATTCCGGAGGGGTCGTGCAAAAAACATTCACTGCCCCACTGATATTTTTTGATGGCGGTTAATCGGACATTTTTAAATTGAGTGGTCAGATCCATGGTTTGCAGTTGTTGCCAATATAGTTCCACATTGTCTACTTCCAAAAAAATCATTGTGTTATCTATCCAGTCCTTCACGTAAGCATCCTGTAAATAAAACCCCAATTCCATTGTTTTGAAATAAGACATGTTATAAGCTATTATACTTTCTTCAAAGCCAAGCGTCCGATAAAAGCTTCGGGAAATCTCAAAGTCTGTTGCACCAATAAAGGGCCGCATAGATATCGCTTTTTGTTGCATGTTGCTTTTTTATTTTCGGCGACGTTTATTTTGCCCTGGTGTAGCAACAGGCATCGCCGATTACTTTTTTTAGAGAGATTTTTAACTATTTTTTCTTTTTGTAACGGCCGTGCTATCGGTCTGTAAAATACTTTATTCATTCAAGCAATCCAAAAACGAACAAATTCTGTGCCTGGCACCGGTGGTGGAATAGTAACCGTTCAGTGAAAAGATATCTGGCATGGGGCAGCTATGATGCCAATGATACAGCAAAAGCCAGAACGGAAAGTTTATGGCAAAGTGCTGCATACGAATCGGGGCTTGACAATTCTCCGATGTACGACAGCGTTCCTTTCAATACGGCCACGCACACGCTTGAAATGGCAGATGTAGGCTTAATGAGCCTATATATTATGGATTGTAAAAGCCTGGCAGAAATAGCGAAAATATTAGGTAAAAATGCAGAAGCAAAAGAATTAAGTAAACGGGCTGCGTTTTATACCAGGCAGCTCGGTACCCTGTGGGATGAAAGAGTGGGCATCTTTTTAAATAAACGGCTGGATACCGGAGCCAGCAGTTATCGCCTTAGCCCAACCAACTTTTACCCGATGCTTGCCAAATCCTGTACTCAACAGCAGGCAGAGCGAATGATTAAGGAACATTACTACAATCCAAAAGAGTTTTATGGAGACTACGTGATGCCATCAATAGCCCGCAATGACAGTGCTTTTAACGATAACAGCTACTGGCGGGGAAGAATATGGGCGCCAATGAATTTTTTGGTTTATCTCGGCATGCAGAATATGCCGTTGGCGAAGCAAGAACGGACCTGATTGATAAATCGCAGAACCTGTTATTGAAAAACTGGAAAGAAACTGGCGGTGTATTTGAGAATTACAATGCCGTTACCGGAAAAGGCAATGATGTTTTTAATGCAGATGGGTTTTATCACTGGGGCGCCTTACTTTCATTTATGGAGTTTATTGAAAAGGGGTATTTGAAATAGCTGTCGCAGTGAAGTGAGCCGATACACTGCATAGAAAAGTTGCCAGAAAAAATTTGAAATTGAATTGTTTGGTTAATTTTATTTAACTGAATTTGATCAAATACAACGTAATGAAGAAATTATTCCTGGCTATTATCATCAACCTTTCTGTGATGGTTGCTTTAGCACAAACAATTACCAAAATAACCCTGGCAAATAACAGTAACCTGGAGCAGATTAGTTTTGAATTAAATGATAAAGCGGTACTGAATATTTCAAAAGATGGCAAAGTGATTAACTGGGGGGTGGATGACTTTATCGGCAGGGGAGAAAATTATAGCGGAAAGTTGGCCAGCTATGTTGGAAGAGTAGAATACTATTCAGCAGCAGATAACGAATCGTTCAGGGATAAAGTTAAATACCTTGGAAGTACACTTTTTACTTATTATGCGTCTTACGAAAATGAGTTATTAAAAGGTAAAATAAAAAGTATCGGACAAAATGGATTTGACTATTATGGAAATTATGATGATGCGTCTATAAAAGGAAATATAAAAAGTATAGGAGAAGTCTCCATCACATGGTTTACCAGTATTGATAATGAAGCTTACAAAGGAAAATTAAAATCAGTGGGACCTACTTTGCTAACCTATTATGCCTCGTTTGAAGATGCCGCTTTTAAAGGAAAAATAAAAAGTATTGACAGGCTTTCATTCACCTACTATTCTTCGTTTGACAGAAGCAATTATTGGGGAGCGTTGAAATCAGGATCACCTTTTTCGGTGATCAACGGTATTAAATTCTTTACCAAAAATTAAGGCTGTACTATTATTTGTTTTCTTGGATGGTTTTGGTTAATCTCAATGTCATCTCATTTATTGGTTAATGCGCACACCAGATAAAATTTATCTGCAGTAAATAAATGTTGTTTCTTTTCTGGATTATTTGGTAGGTAAGTTTGAATTTGTATATGTGTTGTGTGGTAAAATTATAATCAGATGCTAACAGTCTGTAGCTGCAATGGCGAAATAGTCACGACGCTTATTACTGCTTTGACAAAGAAGAATGCCACTCACCAGAATCGCTATCGTTGCAATAATCTGCCGGGCAACGTTATGATCGCTTTTAATAAACCGAAAACACCGTCTACAGCTATGCCCAGGATTCTAAAAGGTAACAGCAATAACCATACAATGGGATACAATACCAACGCCAGGATAGCCAGCGGCCAGCAAAGTATAAATAAGATAATCCAACAGAGAAACGTCAACATTTGATAAAGGTAAATACTGCTACATTTTTACTGGGGTTCAATTACATAAATGGCAAAAATCAGCCACTCATTCGTATCAGTGTTGTTTTTAATGGTGTCGTTCCTCTTAGGGTAGTATTCTATTATCGTATAAAAAGCGGCTTTATTAAGGGAAGTTTTTAGTAGAATAGCCAATGTGCCGTCGAAAACTGGGCATCACTTCTTCAAAAACTACCAATACATGTTATTGTAATTTGCATTTTAAAAACGAAAGATTAAAAAAATAAGTATTTAAAATAGTATGTAAGTAATTGTTTATTAATTACTTAAATTAGAAAAGCGGCCATTTTGGTCGTAAATGCATATTTTCATGACATTTTTTCTGTGGAAAAGTTAGTTCCCTGTAAATCAGTGAATTGAGTTGGCAGGTGCATTTTTAACACAAGCCTTTGGCCTATATCGACAATAAAGGACCTATTTTTGCTTCACTCGCACAAGTTACCAGTGCACACAGTAATTACGCCACTGAATACCCTTTA
This sequence comes from Ferruginibacter sp., assembly GCA_025362765.1. Classification (GTDB taxonomy): domain Bacteria; phylum Bacteroidota; class Bacteroidia; order Chitinophagales; family Chitinophagaceae; genus Ferruginibacter. The sequence goes on from JANYFI010000582.1 coordinate 4,247, forward strand.
CCTGGACAGCTTTTATTGCTGCCAATTTTCCTCCTATATATCATGAAGAACTGTTATTAAGAAATCCCGGTTTCCTATGAGTATTTCTTAACTTAAAACAGTACAATGAAAACTAAACTAAATGAGCAAATCGGTTTGTTCGGCATATTGGTACTTTTTGTACACCTTGCCTACACACAACCGCAGAGCGAATTGTTGTTACCGTATCTGCGAGCCGATTCACTGGCCGCAAAAACAGTTGTAAACAACAACGTTAAGGCAGTTATTCCCCTGCAGCCCTATTGTAAAAAATATGTGAATCATTACCTGAATGAGAATGCAGAAATGCTGGAACACATCAGGGAAATAAACGGGGCAAAATTTATCGCTATACAAAATATATTGGTGAAGCGTGGAATACCTGCAGAAATGATGTACTTGGCAATAATAGAGTCAGAATTAAAGAATAGTGCTACATCACATGTGGGTGCCGCCGGTATATGGCAACTAATGCCTGAAACTGCCACCACTTTCGGTTTAAAGGTAAATCGTAAAAATGATGAGCGCAGACAAACCAGCCAAAGTTCAATAGCAGCGGCTGCTTATTTATCAGAGCTATATAAACAGTTTGACGATTGG
>JANYFI010000665.1 GCA_025362765.1 Ferruginibacter sp.
TTTCGCAAATGTGATATGATTTTAATAATTTAAAATTGGGCAGTAAAATACTAGTTGTATTTCTGATGCTTGGTTGCAACAAGAGTTATCTTGAAAAAGCACCTATTACTGATTATAATCCCGATGGATATTATTCAACAACCGCAGCAGCAAAACAAGGTTTGTATGGTGTGTACGATATGTTGCAAAAGGATGGTACATATAACCGTTATATGTGGTCGGTAGTTCATGGGCGTTCCGATGATGGTAGCGAAGCCGCTGGCGACTCCTATGACAGACTGAAGGATTTTACAGATGATGCTTCCACACCTGCACACAATGAAGGCTGGATCATGCACTTTCAGGGAATTACCCGGGCCAATTCATTAATAAGTGGCTTAGAAGAAAGTACGACTGTTCCTGATGCAGATAAGATTAGAATTATCGGTGAAACAAAATTTTTGCGTGCATTATACTATTTTAACCTCGTGAATATTTTTGGGGGAGTACCCATTATTACAAAACCACTTTCACCCGTAGAAGCAAATGTTCCAAGAAATTCAATTGAAGAAGTGTATAAGCAGATTGAAACGGACCTGGTTGCTGCAATAGATGCTTTACCACTTGCGAAAGACATACCTGCTGCTGAAAAAGGCAGGGCTTCTAAGGGGGCTGCACAAACATTGCTTGCCCGTGCTTACCTTTTTCAGAGCAATTATACAGATGCAGCGAGATTATCTTTGGATGTTATTAATTCAAATCAATACATTCTCACACCTGGTTTAATTGGTTTTAGAACCAACTTCCTAATAAGCGGCGAAAACGGTCCAGAATCTATATTTGAAGTGCAGTACTCCGAAGCGAATGCGTCAAAAGGTTGGGCACAGGAAGAGGGGAACGAAGGAGCCAACTGGTTACGTCCAGGTTTTTTGGGGGGATGGAGTGGCGAGATGTTTAATAAATCTTTTCGTGAAAAGGGACCTGCCCGCCCGGCGGCATTACAAGGGATTGACTCAACGGACCCAAGAAGAAATTACACTTTAACAGTTCCCAACACCAACCTTCCGGTAGATGGTGATCCAGGTTATATGATACCTTCCACTGCTTTGCCTCAAACATCAGCAAAACATTGGTCTACTGCCGGATATCAAAATGGATATAATGATGCAATTGACTGGATCGTTTTACGGTATGCTGAAGTTTTGCTAATGAGGGCTGAAGCACTTATTGAAGCAAATGTAAGTTTAGACGAAGCTACCAGTAGAATAAATGAAGTTCGTTCCCGCGTAGGTTTATCAGCCATACCTGCAGGAAAAACCCAATCTGAACTGAGGGATATTGTTCGTCATGAACGACGTATTGAATTAGCTCAGGAGTTAACACGGTTTTGGGATTTAAGGCGGTGGAACTTGCTGACTGAGGCAATGAAAATTGCCGAGAAAATCAATTACCAGCCGAAGTTTCAATATGCTCCTATTCCACAGAACCAAATAGATTTGAGCCAAGGTGTTTTAGTGCAAAATGATGGTTATAAATAAAATAGTTGTATCGGCTGACTATCGAATGCTCATCATTTTTAAATAGAGCTGATTAGTGTTTTTAGTTTGGCAATTGCGTTCACTCTCATAGGCAGTTTGTTTTGGTAAAAGAATTGGAATAGTGAATGTATTTTCACTACTCCAATCTTTTCTAATTGGAAGTAAATCTCAAAATAATTTCGGGTATTTTATATTGAATCAACAACTTATTTTTTACAAAGTTTTATAGAAAGAAATCAAATAGGAGGCCATTTCAGAAATGTGAAATTGGTATTGGAGGCACTGGAAAAGCATTGTTTTTAACAATTTGGTATATCCCATTTAAAGTTGTTCATTTATAATATTGGCTACTTAAGAAAGTAGAAATAGTATATTCCGCAGCTCAATATTATGATGAAAGAAAAACTCTCAGTCTTGTCAAACTAATACGGCAAACTGAGATTGACAGCCAGAATGGTTAAAAGTTACAATTTTAAATTTCCAATGAAATTTTATATAATGAATTCAAGGCTTTCTTTCTGCTGCTTTCTATTTTCCCTGATGTTCTTTTGTGCGTGTAAGAATAATGAAGTGCCCGCATCTACTTTATTCACGCTATTGCCGGCATCCCAAACAGGTATTGACTTTAATAATATTATTACGGAGAATGACAGTATGAACCTAATTTTAAATGAATACTTATACAACGGCGGTGGCGTTGCCGTGGGCGACATAAATAATGATGGCTTGCCGGATTTATTTTTTTCCGGGAATATGGTTTCTTCAAAATTATATTTAAATAAAGGCAATTTTAATTTTGAAGATATTACTAAGTCAGCTGGTGTAATCACAACCGGGTGGTGTACTGGTGTAAACATGGTAGATATTAACGCTGATGGTTACATGGATATTTATGTTTGTGTTGCAGGACCTGGCCCTTCAGATCAGCGGACGAATAAACTTTTTATCAATAATAAAAACTCAACATTTACAGAGCAGGCAAAGGA
>JANYFI010000713.1 GCA_025362765.1 Ferruginibacter sp.
CCTGAGAACACTGGATAAAAGAGACCCGGTAAAATACGATTTTGCCTTGTTTGGCCTGGGGGTTACTGAAAAGTAAGGATACCTTTACAAAGACTTTTTTACAAATAAATTCAGATGAACACCACACTGCAATTTTACCTGCAACAAACCTTTCAATTGCCTGCTGCCATTAATGAAATGGAAGAAGCCGAAAATTTTCTGGCTGAAAAAATTAACGGGCTGATAAAAAATAATTTTGATCAGCTCATCTACATTTTGTACCGGGTAGATGTAAATGAAACAAAACTAAAACAGGTGCTAAAAGAGAATCCGCAGGAAGATGCCGGAAAAATAATTGCCCATTTATTAATAGAACGGCAACTGCAGAAAATTGAATTGCGCAAACAATTTACGCCAAAAGGAGATGAAATGAATGAAGAGGACAAATGGTAAATTATTTCTGCCCAGCCACTGGCAAATTTTTAAATATTAAGAAGCTGTTTGAGTTAAATAAAATATTTATCCTATTGCATAATTAAAGTCCAAAAAAGGTATGCCGTATAAGGGAGTAACACAACGATGATGCCACAGGGAACTAAAGCTGGTAACAAAAATAATTAACTCAAACAGCTTCTAAGTCTTTTGCTTTTCCTTTATCTTCTTTTTCTTTACTCAGGTCGAACATAGTACCAAACAATCTATCCCATAAAGTAGTACTCACGCCAAAACCAAGATGGTCATTTTTATAATGGTGCAGGTGATGGTTCCGCCAGAGCGGTTTCATCCATTTATAGGGCGGGTTCCAGGCATGAATAGCATAATGCATGGATCCATACATAAGATAACCCAGCATAAAGCCCGGAAAAAAAGCAAAAACATTTCCAGTAACCCCAAACCACTTTGCAATAAAATACATCATGCAAAAAATAAAAGACGAAAGAATAAGGCTTGGAACCGGTGGCATAAATAAGCGTTCCCTGTCCCTTGGATATTCGTGGTGGTTGCCATGGATGATATATACAATTTTCATCGCCTGCTCATTGTCTGCAATAAAATGAAATGCAAAGCGATGCAGCATGTATTCAAAAAAAGTCCAGAAAAACATTCCTGAAATAAAAACAACTAATACATGCGCCGACTCTTGGTGAATTACCAGGCAGCTATAATAAAACATAAAAATTATTATCGGCAGGTAGATGCCCCAAATACCCAGCGGATGCGTTTTGGTAAGGTATTCTATATATTGATTTTTGAATAAGCGGGCCTGTCCTTTATTATGAATTTTTTCGAATTTCATATTAGTTGTATCTGTGGTAAAATTAACTAATCTGCATTCAAAATGCTATACCAAGCTATGTTGTGCATCAACATTTATAAGCTATTTTCGTACCTAATTTTATTATATGAAATTGGTAACTTATTTAAAGGAAGGCCACGACCATCTGGCCATGAGCATTGATGGAATTTTATATGATATGGATTCCATTCATCCGGAGTTGCCGACAAGCATGGCCATGTTTTTAAATTACTGGGACGATTATTTTCCCATAGCGCAGAACGCTGCTCAACGAATAATAAACGGGTTAAAGGGAAACGTGTATACCTCTGCAATGGATGAGGTAACTGTACTGGCTCCTGTACCCTACCCCACCAGTTTACGGGATGGGTATGCTTTTCGCCAGCATGCAGCCAGCGCAAGGTTAAACCGAAACCTTGAAATGATTCCCGAATTTGAACAGTTCCCGGTTTTTTATTTTAGCAACCATAGCAACATTCAAGGTCCGGGAGATATTGTATGTATGCCGGATCATTTAAACAAACTCGATTTTGAATTGGAAGCGGCTATTGTAATTTGCAAGCCCGGCAGAAACATTCCTGCTGCAGAAGCAGATGAATATATTGGCGGTTTAATGATCATGAACGATATCAGTGCCAGAACCCTGCAAATGGAAGAAATGCGGTTAAGCCTTGGGCCAGCCAAAGGAAAAGACTTTGCAACAGTAACCGGGCCGATGCTGGTAACACTGGATGAACTGAAAAACTATGAAGTACCCTGCCCTGAAAACCATAATGGCAAATCGTGGAGCCTGGGAATGACTTGTTGCGTGAATGGTGTTAAAGTTAGCCAGGGGAATTTAAAAGACATGACCTGGACCTTTGCTGAAATAATTGAGCGTTGCAGTTACGGCACCCAATTATTTGCAGGCGATATTATTGGTAGCGGAACCGTAGGTACTGGCTGCTTTTTAGAATTAAATGGCACCGGCAAATTAAACGATAGTAATTATGAAGAGCAATGGCTAAAAGAAGGTGATATAATAGAAATGGAAATTGAAGGCATGGGTAAATTAACCAATACCATTGTAAAAGACGAAAGCGATTTTTCAATATTAAATTTGAAGAAATAATGAAACCAGCAGCATTTAAAACAGGTGTTAGTCAATAATCAAAATTGGTTACCAATGGATGAAAAAAATAATGAAGACATGCCGGATTACGCTGTTGACGCCAAAGAAATTCAGTCTGCTAACGGCAAATTATTAGCAGACGGGAACCAAATAATACAAGCGGACATTGATATGAATGCATTGCCTTTATCAATCCTCAACAGTTTAATTTTAAACCAAAAAGATTTGGGGCAACTTGCCGCTATTAAAAATATCCCAATGATTGATCCTGCATTTGATGATGACACACTGAAAAACATCATTCAGTATTATTCCATTAACCCCGACGAAATGGAAACGGAATTGCATATATATGCGCAACAATTATTGAAGAAAGGTAAGGTGAACGAGGCGTGGCAGGTATTGCTTGCTTTAATTTAATTTTTGTAAATTTGTTTTAATGTCATCCGCTTTTAAAATATTACCTCACTATACTTATGAAGATTATTGCCAGTGGGAAGGTCGCTGGGAAATAATCGAAGGCATTCCTTTTGCCATGAGTCCTGCTCCGGCACCAAGACATCAATGGATTAGTTCAAATATAAAAGCTGAATTACGAAATGCCATAAAAAAAGCTGGTTGCAAAAACTGTAAAGTCTATGACTTTATAGATATTAAAGTTGCTGAAGACACTATACTTCAGCCAGACGCGGTTGTTGTATGTAGCGAAATAAATAAACCTTTTCTTGATTTTGCCGCCACAATTGTGGTTGAAATTCTTTCGCCATCCACTGCAATGAAAGACCGCAACAATAAATTTTATATCTACCAGTCACAAAAAATTCCTTACTATATTATAGTTGATGTTGATAAAAATGAAATAGAAATTTATCGCCTTGACCAGGAAGGTAAATACCAATTGGAAAAAATTGAACCATCCGGATATTATACTTTTATCATAGAAACAGATTGTAATACCGCTGTGCTCATGAGCGGCATCTGGGAATAGCTATCCATTGTCCGCATAATTTAATCAGTATTTAACGTTTACAACCCTCCTCATTTTTTATTTTCACGTTATGAAGACAGCCCTCATTGCCCTGTTGTTTCCCTGTATTTGTTTTGGCCAGGTAAACTATCCCTATAAAAACCTGGTGTTGGAAGGTGGTGGTGTACGCGGGCTTGCCTATGCCGGTGCATTTAAAGTGCTGGAAGAAAAAAACATTTTACATCAGATAGAAAAAGTCGCCGGCACTTCTGCGGGAGCCATTGCCGGCATTATGGTCAGCGTTGGATACAGTGCCAAAGAAGTAGACAGCATTATGCGCTTTTTACCAATTGAAAAATTCAACGACGGAAAGGGCGGCATTGTAGGCAAATACCGTAGGGTAAGAAACAAATTCGG
>JANYFI010000721.1 GCA_025362765.1 Ferruginibacter sp.
CACAAAACCCGAAGAATATATTCCAACCGAAACCGCGATCGCTGCCAACGGAGATATTTATGTGGCTGATGGGTACGGAAAAGATTTTATCATGCGGTATGATGCGCAGGGCCGGTACATCAGTCATTTTGGTGGCAGGGGTACCGAAGCCAAACACCTGTTGAATGCGCACGGTGTTTGCATCGACAACAGGGACCCGAAAAGACCTTGCCTGTTGATTACTTCACGTCAGCAGCAGGCATTTAAAAGATTCACCCTTAATGGAGAATATATTGATACCATTCCGTTGCCCGGCGCATGGGTTTGCCGCCCGGTTATCAAAGGTCAGTATTTATATTCGGCGGTACTGCAAAGTAATTCCAGCCTGTGGAAGCAATCAGGCTTTGTAACGATATTGGATAAAGATTTTAAAGTAGTATCCAACCTCGGTGGCACAGAACCTCAATACGTTGGCAATACCTTACAGGAAATGAAACAGGCCACTAAATATTTCGATTACCCGCACGATGTATGTGTGGATGATGAAGAAAATCTTTATATAGCACAATGGAATTCCGGAAAAGTTTACCCCTATAAATTATCACCTGTTATATAAAAGGTGAACCCCTAATAAAACGGCCGCCTTAACAGGCGGCTGTCATTGTACTGAAACCGCAAAAAAATCAACACTACCATGCAGCGTTGGAAATCTATTTTATACAATACCAGCTTTGCATTGAATTGTTTGCTGGTATTTTTATTACTATTTGAAAAAGGGTTGGTGGTGCCGCCATGGGTTCAGGCCATTGGCCGCATGCATCCGCTGGTATTGCATTTCCCCATTGTGTTGTTGTTGCTCTGTGTTTTTTGGGAAGCGGTAACCGGCGTTAAAAAAATAGCTACCGAACCGCTTGTTACCATCGGCGATGGCTTGTTACTAATCGCTGGCCTAACAGCAGCCATCACCGCATTAATGGGCCTGTTGTTGTCAAAAGAAGATGGCTATACGCAAGAGGTGGTGGCATGGCATAAGTGGGGTGGTGTTGTCATTTCTTTGCTGGCATTAACATGGTATACGTTCAGAAAACAGGTAAGAAATAGCAAACTGTTGGTGGGCATAACGGCATCGCTTGCCGTACTGTTGGTGATTGTAACGGGCCACCTTGGCGCAGGGATTACCCACGGAGATAATTTTTTACTGGCACCCGTGTTGAAAGATCAGCAACAGGCGCCGGTATTGTTTGAAGATGCGTTTGTTTATGCCAATATGGTGCAGCCCATTTTAAAATCAAAATGTACCAGTTGTCACAATCCGCAAAAGGCCAAAGGCGAGCTGGTGATGGCAACGTTTGCGTCACTGCTGAAAGGAGGAAAAGACGGCGCTTTGTGGGACAGCACGCAAACCGATTTTGGCCTGATGCTAAACAGGATTCACTTACCGGAAGAAAATAAAAAGCACATGCCGCCATTGGGCAAGCCTCAACTCACCGAAGATGAAATTTCCATTTTATACCATTGGATAAAATCGGGGCCCAACGATACTACCAAAGTGACGGCACTGCAACCTGCGGATACTTTACGCCTGTTGGCAACGGCCTTGTTCAATACCATTGAAACAGATGACTATACTTTTAAACCAGCAGACGAGAGCAAGGTAAAAGCATTGAAAAATAATTACCGGGTGGTAGCGCCATTGGCCCTGGGTTCGCCGGCATTGGGGGTGGAGTTTTTTGGGGCGGCACAGTTTAAGTCAGATCAGTTAAAAGAATTGCTTGCGGTAAAAGAACAAATTGTATCCCTCAATTTAAATAAGATGGCGGTACAGGATGCGGACCTTGCCACCATTGCGCAGTGTACAAATTTGCGCAAACTCAATTTATCTTTTACCAATATTAAGGGCAGCGGGTTGGCGGCATTGGGGGCGTTGAAAGAATTAAAAGAATTGTCCTTATCCGGCACGGGTGTACATGTTGTCGATTTAAGTGTATTGGTGGGTTTACCAAAACTAATTCAACTGGCCATATGGAGTACACCTGCGCAAAATGAAAACCTGGCGGCTATACAAAAGCAGTTAAAGACAACCGTCATTGAAACAGGCTTTAAAGGTGATACCGTAATAATAAAATTAAACAGACCGCTGATTGAAAATGAAGAGCAGGTTTTGTTACAACCGGCAGCATTGAAGCTAAAGCATTATGTAAAAGGAGTCAGCATAAGGTATACTGCTGATGGAAGCGATCCCGACAGCATCACATCCCCATTGTATAAAAGCGACTTTACGCTGGATAAGAATGTGACCATTAAAGCAAAGGCATTTAAGCCAGGTTGGATCAGCAGCGATATTGTTGAAAAAACGTTTTATAAGGCGGGATATAAAATTGATTCTATTCGGTTAGTAAAACCTGCGGCCGATGAGGCGTATAAAAAAATACCAGCCAGCGTATTGGCAGATGGACAAAAGGGCGACCAGAGTTATGGCAGTGGCAAATGGATTGGTTACCGCGGCTATCCCATGGAGGCTGTTTTATATTTTGATACCATCCGCAATATTTCGTCCGTCACCATCAGTAGTTTAATTGATATCAATGGATTCATTATGCCTCCACAACAACTGGAAGTATGGGCGGGAAAGGATATGGAACATTTGCGGCTGTTAAAAAAAATGAATCCTGAGCAACCTCAAAAAATCGTACCGGGGTACATGAAAGGATACGAATTGAAGTTTGATGCGGTAAAAGAAAAGTACTTCAAAATAGTAGTAGCACCGGTTCCCAAATTGCCGGCCTGGCATAGAGGCAAAGGAGATAAGGGATGGGCTTTTGTAGATGAGATTTTTTTAAATTAGACTAGCCTTGGGGTAGTTTAATTTGTTATTGTATTTTTTTTGTGCTTGTATTGGGTATGCTGATTTGCCCTTTCATTTTAAATTGCCTTTCTATTTTGAATGATTCTTGCATGTTGAATGATTCTTGCATGTTGAATGGTTCTTGCATGTTGAATAGTTCTTGCATGTTGAATAGTTCTTGCATTTTTTTTGTCCTGGCATTTCGAATTGTCCTGGCATTTTGAATTGCCCTGGCATTTATGCCAGGGTTAATGAAATAAGAATAATACAATCCGGGCTTTAGCCCGATAATTTAAAATTCAATGAGCAATCATCCATCAAATAAGCGAAGGCAATTTTTAAAAAATCTAACCACCCTAAGTACCATTGGATTGCTGGTGCCACAAGCCTTACCAGCCTTACCATTGCAAGCAACCAACGCCGGAGACGGCTACACTTTCCTATTCCAGGGCGATTCCATTACCGATGGCAATCGTACGCGGGACAAGGACTGGAACCACGTGATGGGGCATGGTTACCAGTATATCATTGCAAGCAAGCTTTGGTATGATTTCCCTTCGAAAGGATTTCATTTTTTTAACCGCGGCATCAGCGGCAATAAAGTGCCCGA
>JANYFI010000744.1 GCA_025362765.1 Ferruginibacter sp.
GGTGGCTTTACCACTTTCGCGGGAGCCTATCGGGAAAGGGGCGATGGCAACCGATGCCCGGAACAAATTGGCGCAGCCTATAAGGAAGCGATGACAGAAGCGGGCCCGTGGCATGTGTATGCGTATGTACAGGGAGAAACAATTCCAAAAGCAATCAATCATGTACGACTGAGTAAAGATAAAAAAGACCAGTGGGGTATTCCTTTACTGGTAACTTCTGTTGGCTATGATGACAACGATGAAAGATTATTAAAAGATTTTTTTACGCAAACAGAAGAAATGCTGGCAAAGGCAGGCGTGAAAGACATTACGCATAGCGACAGCAAACAGGCACCAGGACTTGACATTCATGAAATGGGTGGTTGCAGAATGGGCAATGATCCCAAAACATCCATGCTGGATAAATGGAATGCTTTGCATCATTGCAAAAATGTTTTTGTAACAGATGGGGCCTGCATGACAAGTACCGGCAATCAAAGCCCTTCCATTTTATACATGACGTTAACAGCAAGGGCGGTAAACCATGCGGTGGAAGAATTGAAGAAAGGAAACCTGTAGATAGCTATGAATTATGGGTTATGAGTTATAAGTGATGACAGTAGTTAGTAGTAAGTGCGTATTTGTATCTATCAATTGTTGAATTTTTATTTATTAGTAAGCACAACGGATTCGAAGGAATTTTTAATTCTTAATTTTTAATTAGATAATATGCCAGGCGATTCAATAAAAGTCAACATTAATACAGGTGGCGCTGCCAAAAACACTTTCGATGCCATTGTAATCGGTTCAGGAATCAGTGGTGGCTGGGCTGCCAAGGAATTGTGCGAAAAAGGATTAAAAACCCTGGTGCTGGAACGGGGCAAAAATGTAGTGCATCTAAAAGATTATCCTACTGCAACAAAAAACCCCTGGGACTTTACACACCGGTTAAAAATGCCGCTAAAGGTTGAAAATGAAAATCCGGTGGCATCCAAATGCTATGCTTTTACTGAAGCAACCAGTCATTTTTTTGTAAAAGACAAACAACATCCTTATGTACAGGAAAAGCCATTCGACTGGATACGTGGTTACCAGGTGGGTGGTAAATCTTTATTGTGGGCCAGGGCTACGCAACGCTGGAGTAAATACGATTTTGCAGGTCCGGGCCGGGATGGCTTTGCCGTGGAATGGCCAATTACTTATGATGAACTGGCACCCTGGTACAGCCATGTAGAAAAGTTCGCCGGCATCAGTGGTAGTATGGATGGATTGGATACGATGCCCGATGGAGAATTTCTACCGCCCTGGGAACTGAACACGGTGGAAAAAGAATTGCAACAAAAAATAAACAGCAGTTATACAGACCGCAACGTTATTATTGGCCGCTGCGCCCATCTAACCAAACCAAACCAAATACATCTTGACCAGGGCAGACAACAGTGCCAGGGCAGAACCATGTGTGACAGGGGCTGTCCTTTTGGTGGTTATTTTAGCTCCAACGCTTCCACCTTGCCGTGGGCGGATAAAACAGGCAATCTTACCTTAAGACCAGATTCGGTGGTGCATTCCATCATCTACGACGAAAAAAAACAAAAAGCCGCCGGCGTAAGGGTAATTGATGCGCATACAAAACTGGCTACAGAATATTTTGCCAAAGTAATTTTTGTAAATGCAGCCTGTTTAAATTCTAACCTGATATTGCTCAATTCAACTTCCAGCCGCTTTCCCAATGGTTTGGGCAACGATAGCGGCTTGCTGGGAAAATATGTGGCCTTTCATAACTACCGCGGTACAATGACAGCCGATGTTGATGGACACCTTGACCAGTATTATTATGGCCGCAAACCTACTGGCGCCATGATGCCAAATTTCAGGAATGTACACAAACAGGAAATGGAGTTTCTGCGGGGTTACATGGTTCATTTTAGTGCAGGTAGAAGAACGGGCGATGGAAGCAACAAGGAAGATATTGGTGGTGGATTTAAAGATGCCATGGCAGAAGCCGGAAGCTGGGGTGTGTTTATGATGATGCAGGGAGAAACTATTCCGAAAGAATCGAACCACCTTCGGTTAAGTAAAGATGAAAAAGATGAATGGGGCATTCCGCTGCTGGTTACATCCGTGGCTTATGACGACAATGATGAAAAATTATTAAAAGATTTTTTAGAACAGGGACAGGAAATGCTGACCAAAGCTGGTTGCAAAAATATTAGCATCAACGACAGCAAACAGGCGCCCGGACTGGACATTCACGAAATGGGTGGCGTAAGAATGGGTAAAGATCCCAAAACATCTTTGCTAGATAAACACAATGCCATGCACCATTGTAAAAATGTTTTTGTTACTGATGGCGCAAGCATGGTATCAACAGGCACACAAAATCCTTCTTTAACTTTTATGGCCTTAACAGCCAGGGCGGCAAACTTCGCCGTAGACGAATTGAAGAAGGGAAACCTTTAATCAGTTATGAGTAATAAGTTGTGAGTGATACCTATTGTGTTGGCAATACTAAATGCCACGCCTGTCCTATAAAGTTACTAGCGCCAGTAGATACCCTAATCAGCATAACAAACTTATTAACTGCGCATTAAACGATACGGCGTTATCTTTGAACAAAGAATACATTTATGCTTAAAGTGGGCGTTTTAGGAACAGGTCATTTAGGAAAATTTCATTTAAACAACTGGCTGGAAATTGATGGCGCCCAACTGGTAGGTTTTTTTGACCCCAATGACGAAATAGCCAACGCCGTTATTGAAAAATATACACTCACCAGGTTTGATGACGCAGACAAATTAATGGATGCCTGTGATGCCGTAGATATTGTATCACCTACCACCACTCATTTTGACTTATGCAAAGCAGCCATCATCAAAGGAAAGCATGTATTTGTAGAGAAACCTTTGGCCAACACGATGGATGAAGCCAGGCAATTGGTAAAACTTGCCAAGGAAGCCAATATAAAATTCCAGGTGGGCCATGTGGAAAGATTTAACCCCGCTTTCCTGGCATTAAAAAATCACCCGCTGGAACCAATGTTTATTGAAGTACACCGGCTGGCACAATTCAATCCCCGGGGTACAGATGTAAGTGTAATACTTGATTTGATGATTCACGATATAGATATCATTTTAAGCATCGTAAAAAGCAATGTAAAATCCATCAGCGCCAATGGCGTAGCCGTAATGAGTGATACGCCGGATATAGCCAACGTTCGTATGGAGTTCGACAATGGTTGCGTGGCCAATCTTACCAGCAGCCGCATCTCCATGAAAAAAATGCGCAAGATGCGCCTGTTTCAAAAAGACGCCTATATTGGAATTGACTTTTTAGAAAAGAAAACCGAGGTCATTAAATTAAATGCACCCGGCGATACCAACGCTTTCACCTTTGATATAGAAACAAACAGCGGCAAAAAAACAATCGCAATAGCCAATCCGGTTATTGAAGATGGGAATGCTATCAAAATGGAACTACAGGCTTTTTACAATGCCATCGTTCAACATACGGATACACCCGTAAATGTGGTAGATGGTTTTAGGGCAATGGATGTGGCCCACCAGATACTGGATAAAATTGGCGCTGGATTATAACTATTTAATCTTTACCTTTTATTAATTTTTACTGTAAATTGAAGCAGCCCCGTATAAATAGCACCTGGTATATTGTGAACGATATCTGTATTTCCGCTATTACCTGGTTTTGTTTTTATTTTCTGCGCACAGTTATTTATCATTACCCGTTCACCGTACCGCCGGGATTTTACTTTGGCGCCTTTTTATATATCACGGGTTGGGTAAGCCTTCATTTTTTAAGTGGCGCTTACGAAGGCATCTATCATAAATCCGCCGTGTATGAATTCCTGCGAACGCTGGTTGTTAGCCTTACAGGATGCACCGCATTGTTATTTATTTTTATCTTAAAAAATCCGAAAAACAATAATTTCTATTACTACGACGAGTTCTTTAGTTTACTTGTACCGATATTCTTACTAACCTTTATTTCGCGGCTCCTGTTGCTGTCTTACAAAAGCAGTCAGCTAAAAAGAAACCTGGTCTATTTTAATGTATTATTGATTGGTTCAGGTAAAAATGCAGCCCGCTTTTTTCAGTCTTTTAACAGCACCAATTCAGGCTACTTAATCAAAGGCTTTTTGAATACCAATGGCGATGAAAAAATTGAGTTGCCGACTGCCATAAAAAAATACAATGACCTGGCTGCTATCGAAACCATCATAAGCACCGATGCCATTGATGAAGTAATTATCACAGTAGAAAAAAACGAACGGGAATTACTTGCGTCTATTTTACGGCGGTTGAGTGACCAGGATGTTAACATAAAAATTACCGTCGATACTGTGGACATTATTACAGGCGCCGTACAGGCAAATAATATTTTAGGTATTCCGTTGATTGACGTCCACAGCGGCGTGCTGCCAAGCTGGCAAAAAAATATAAAACGATTCATAGATCTCCTCGTTGCAATCATTGGCTTGATTTTATTATCACCATTGCTGTTATATATAGCATTGCGTACAAAATTTTCTTCTGCCGGCCAGGTGCTTTTTTTTCAGCAAAGAATTGGATTTAAGGGAAAGTCTTTTGTTATTTATAAGTTCAGGAGCATGGTAAGCAATGCTGAACAGAACGGGCCTATGCTTAGCAGCAACGATGATACCCGCATTACAAAATGGGGTAAAACCATGCGTAAATGGCGCCTGGATGAATTACCTCAATTAGTCAATATAATTAAAGGAGATATGAGCCTGGTGGGACCAAGGCCCGAAAGAAAATTTTATATTGACCAAATCATACAACAACATCCTGAATTTAAATATCTGCTGAAAGTAAAGCCTGGCTTAACCAGTTGGGGCATGGTAAATTTTGGCTATGCCTCCT
>JANYFI010000784.1 GCA_025362765.1 Ferruginibacter sp.
CCGAATTTATCGCATAAGGATTGGTATTTACCTTTACAAAATCTTTATCGCACCCTGCAAAAAGAAAGAGGGTGCATAGAACGATTAGTCGTTTAAATATTTTTATCATAACGTTAGAATTTAACATTTAAAGTAAGATTATAATTGCGGGTTGTCGGCAAGGCGGAGTTCTCATAACCGGCCCTGATGTCGCCGGAAGACTGGATAGCTTCAGGATCTAGACCAGGTATATCTTTATAGAGTATAGCCAGGTTACGAACAGAAGCTGATAGTGCTAAACCTTTAACGAACTTAAGTGCAGCCACCTTTTTCAGAACGCCTGTAAAATTATATGCCAGGGAAACATTTCTAAGTTTGATGAAATCTGACTTAAAAGTAAAAGGATCTCCAATTTGATAGTTTCTGTAATCTGACCAGTAACTCTGCAAGCCATTACCTGCAGCGGTAATCGCAGTAGTGTTAGGCAAGCCTGAACTTTCATACACTCCCGGCACTATTATTCCCGTTTCACGACCCTGTAGTGACAATTTAGAAAGCCCCTGTCTCGTCATATTCAAAAGAGTAGAAGACAATACGGTACCTCCAAATTTGTAATCAATAAAAATTCCGAGACTCAGATTTTTATAAGTAAACGTATTATTCCAGCCACCTGTAAACTTAGGGATTGCACTGCCTACAGGATAAAAGCCAGTACCTACCGGACCTGATGATTTGTCTTCTATTAAACGACCGTTAGCGCCAACAACCACTTCACCTTTAGCATTTGTTTTTATATGTTTTGTGTACAATTGGTTCATGCCCAGCCCTTCAGTGTATCTTATTTCTCCAAGAAACTCGTTACCTGTGCCATTAAAGTAAAGTAGCAACCTTGTTCCGCTTGGTGTGCCAACATTCAGGACTTTTGTTTTAAGGTAGGTGTTGTTCCACGAAGTTGACCAGTTAAAATTTTTGCCCTGAATTGCCTTGTATTCAACCAGTGCTTCCAAACCGCTGTTCTTTAAGGAGGCCTGATTTTGTCTTGAAGTAACATATCCCGATGCAGTGGAAAGATTAACATCAATTATCTGGTCGGTGGTTATTTTATCAAATCCCGCAACATCCAGCAACAGCCTGTTTTTAAACAACTTCAGTTCAAGACCTACTTCTTTTTCAGTTACAGTAAATGGTTGCAACAGTGGATTAGGTGCATTGGTGCCATTGACACCTGCTAAAGTTTGACCATTAAACAAGGTTGAATTGATAGCATAAGTTAATACACCATCGTATGGACCCACGCCGGCAACACTGCCTACCTTTGCCCAGGATGCTCTCAGTTTACCATAAGAAAGCCAATTTACTTTCTTCAATAATTCGGAGAAAATAAAACTACCTGATACGGAAGGATAGAACTTACTGTTATTTTCAGGGCTTAACACGGAAAACCAATCATTTCTGCCTGTAAAGTTTATGTACAGTAAACCATTATATCCAAATTCAGCCAAACCATAAAGTGAATTGGTACGGTTCAGCGAAAAGCCGAGCGGGTTGGCGGTTTTAACGGCACCATTAGAAATAGTATACAGATTAGCAACCGTAAAATTACTTGCAACTTCACTCATATTCTGATACTTAGATCTCAACGTGTTTCCACCAACACTGGCGTCAACAGAAAACTTTCCAAACTGCTTGTTACCACCAATAAGGAAGTCTGCATTTATATCGGTTGTCCAGGTTCTGTTTATGTTGTAGTTACCTCTGTAAGTACCATCACTATTTGTTAGTACAGCGGCGCCGGTTGCATTCGAAGTATTATTTTCAACAAAATTATTATAGCGGTCCAGGCTGAACCTGCCCTGTGCGTACAGCCATTTGGTGATGTCATACCGTAGTGAAGCCGTTCCCAGCAGGCGGTTTCTGTCTTCTTTGTAATTTTGGCCTGATTTAACAGGTACGTAAGGGTTGTTAACCGTACCAAGGAATCCGTTAGTCTTCCATTCTCCTCCTGTAACAGGATCAAACGCATGATCCCTGTAAGCCTCAAGCGGTATGGAGACAGGCGTTCTGTTAAAGAAATTTACAACGCCATCGCCCTGGGTACCTATTGTAGGAGGGTTAAGATAATTCTCATCGGCGTAATTAAGATTCAACTGTAATTTGAGTTTTTCAGTGACGTTATGATTGATGCCCAGGTTGAAAATCGTGCGGTTATACTCATTGGTAGGCACAATACCCTTAGCTGCTGTGGTTGATACGGATGCCCTGAAACTTCCATTTGTACCACCTCCGGATACACCAAGTGTATTGGTAAGGTTGGTTCCTGTTTGTAAGTAGTCGAAAAGATTATTAGGATGGGCAGAGTAAGGCCTCATAACGCCATCATAGTTAATGGTGGGTAAACCATCTAATTTAGCTCCCCAACCAAACTGGCCACCAGCCTGAACTTGCCCAGCGGTTGTAAACTTAACGCCACCCTGTCCCTGTCCATATTCGGTTTGACGTATTTCGCCCATATAATTTAATGCTTCTGATGTAGAATAACTGGAATTAAAATCAACTCCAATACCCTTATTTTTTTGACCGGACTTTGTAGTAATGATTATCGCACCGCGTGCAGCCCTTGACCCATATAGCGCAGCAGCAGTAGCTCCTTTTAACACAGTCATAGTTTCAATGTCATCCGGGTTAATATTCCCGAGGTTATCTCCACGGTCACGCATCTGGCCACCTCCATCAGCGCTTTGTGCTCCCTGATCCAAAGGAAGGCCGTTAATTACTAACAAGGGTGAATTATCGGCTCCTGCAAAACCAACTTGTCCCCGAAGCCGTATTTGATTACTGGCACCTGCACCTGCGGCCGGAGGGGTAATATTTAGACCGGCCACTCTGCCTTCAAGGCCCTCCCCCACATTGGTAGTTCTATTCTTAACCAGTTCCTCGGAATTAACAGATGTGGCGGAATAGCCCAATTTTTTAGATTCCTTTTTAATGCCGAGCGCAGTAACTACTACTTCATCAATGGTTGATTCGCGGCGGAAAATACTAACTGACAGGGTAGTTCTTCCTTTGAGAGAAACTTCCTTCGTTACAAAGCCAACGGAACTGAATACTAATATTTCCTTATCGGCAGCATTAATAGTGAAATTGCCGGAGGAATTTGTAACGGTAGCCCTGCGGGATCCTTTTACGGTTACAGTTACATTTGCAACAGGTTTACTTTCTGCATCAGTTACATCACCAGTTACTGTTTGAGCATACAAGCCAGCCGAAGCAAAAAAGGAAAAGAGCAAGAGAAAACAGAATCGGAAATGTCCCGGCGAAAATGCCGGGTGTAATTTTTTTTTCATAATAGCAAGTTGTTTTGTAAATAAAAAATCCTGTTAAACAAATGTATTATAACCAGTCATTATACTTTTCCGATATAAAACTCTGGTGGATTTTATACAAGAATGCCAAAATAAATTGCCTTTCTTTAAACTTTAAACAACAATAACCTGTACCTTAATAGTTGCACCGAATCAAGATAATGCTGTATGAATCAATTCATGTTAAGTCAGGGAAACTCAGAACAACTGACTTTGTTTCCGCATATTATTGAACTGGGAGTTGTCAAAAATTCCGCCATGCACCTCAATGCTTTTCAAAAAGTTGTAATACCAGGTGTAAAAATTTTCTACATTTCGGATGGAAAATTTAACTGGAATATCCATAATAATGAGCACACGCTTTATCCTGGTGATGTTGCTTTGATTCTTCCCGGCCAGGAAATCGGAAGCACTACTGGTGTACTGGAAATTGGTTCCTTTTCTTTTTTACATATTAATGCATACCTGCAGGGTAAGGATGAAATTATCCTGGATAAGTGGGGCCGGTTATCTGGTAACGAAATAATTGCAATGAGTAAAATTTTGTTATTGAGCAGTCCTGTAGTAATTACACAAATCAATGAAGCCGGCAAAATATTAAAGTGTATTCAACAGGAGTTATGCAACCAGGAGTTTGGTTACTATACAAGTGTGAATAATCATATTGAAGATCTGTTAATATTGCTGACAAGACAACTTACCCGACAGAAAAATCCTGGCCGTGATTTTCCTAAAACGTTTATGAAACTGGACGAAGCATTGCGTCGGGATATTTCGCATCAATGGACAGTTGATGAAATGGCCGCATTAACGGGATTGGGTAATACCTTATTTAATGATAAGGTAAAGAACTACACAGGATTTACGCCTTTAAACTATCTTATTAATATTCGTGTTTCCGAGGCCACCAGGTTATTGAAAAAGGGTCAAATCAATATTTCAAACATTGCCCTGGACACCGGGTTCAATTCCTCTCAGCATTTTTCTACCACCTTTAAAAAACTCACCGGCTTTACACCCGGAGAGTTTAAAAAAAATAATTCTTATAACGAATAAAACCGCATTCATGAAATGTATTATCTCAATTGAAATTGGTACCAATGCCGTCAGGATTTTTGCTTTCGACCTTAATGGCAGTACAATTGGCAGTATGAAAGGATATTACCCCACCTTTCATTCACAGCCGGATTATAGCGAGCAGGATCCTGAGCAAATTTTTATTACGATGCTATACGTACTTAAAAACCTGCTCAACGAAATGATACATCCCAAAAAGTATAAAGTGGCCTCCATATGTTTTAGCTCTTCTATGCATAGTACACTGGCTGTTGATAAACATGGCATTCCCCTTGGGTATGCATCTACCTGGGCCGATAACAGGGCAAAAAAAGAAGCCATAGAAATAAAGGAATCCCCACTCGCAGAAACGATGTATAATAGTACAGGCACCCCCCTTCATCCTATGTCTCCGATGTTGAAAATTGCCTGGATGAAAAAAAATGATCCACAAAAATTTCAACAAGCCGGAAAATTTCTCTCTATAAAGTCTTACGTAGTACACCAGCTAACAGGCGAGTATATGATTGATTACAGCCTGGCATGTGCAAGTGGTATGCTAAATGTACATAAAATTGCCTGGGAGCCGGAAGCGCTCAATTTTGCGGGTATAAGCAGCGAGAAGCTGGCACAACTGGTTCCGGTTTTTGCTTCTGCAGGTACCTTAAAAAAGGCGTATCAAAATTCATTTGGGTTAAGTGCGGATACAAAAATACTAATTGGGTCCAGTGATGGCTGCCTGGCTACCCTTGGTGCCGGCATATGGAATAGTGATAAGGCCACTATTACAATTGAAGACAGCAGTGCCGTGAGGGTAGTTAGTAATAAAATGGTGTATGATGAAAAGAAAAGAATATTTAACTACCTGATTACAGAAAATTGTTTTGTAAGCGGTGGCCCAAGTAATAGCGGCACAGGAACTTTTGAATGGTTTGCCAAACA
>JANYFI010000826.1 GCA_025362765.1 Ferruginibacter sp.
GCCTGTTTTATTTACTTCAAAACCGGCATTTAATTGCGCATTGGTATACAGGCAACATAAAAAAATGAGTTGTATGGAAAATAATAGTGACTTCAAAAAAAGCCGGGCAGGGAATGGATACATAGACAAGTTAGGTAATAGTTGCTGATTAGGTAATTGCAATATAACCTTAATTTATCTTATGATACCTTTTATAGAAAAAAAACTATAAAGGATATTAAAAAGAAATAGGGGAAATCGTTCTGCAAACAAGGAATTCCGTTGTGTTACATGTGTAAGTGGTAGCGGATAATAAAGCGCAGCAGGTAAAATTGGATAGTATAGAAAACCTATTTCACTTCTTCCCATAAATGTCGTATTAATCCATCGGCTAAACCAATTTTGGGTACAAAAATCAGTTCGGCACCAGCCCAACGCATGGCGTTGATATAAATCTGGATAGCGGGAATAACGACATCGGCCCTGTCTTCCCTTAAATTATACCGGGTTATCCTTTCAGCAAGGGGTACGCTGCCCAATTCCTTGTAATAATCCCGCAGCAATTCAAGCGTTAGCGGTTTGCCATCCTTTTTCTTGCTCATGGAAAAAACTTTATTGATATTGCCGCCACTTCCAATGGCCACTACTGCCTTTTGCCCTTTGGTAGCTGCACGAATGTTATCTTTCATATCATCCCAGTTGCTTTCGGTTACCATGTTTTTAAGTAGCCGAATGGTGCCAATATTAAAAGATTTTTTATAGGTAAGAATGCCATTGCTGAAAAAAGAAAGTTCTGTGCTGCCGCCGCCTACATCAATGTATAAATAGCTATGGTCTTTATCCATGTTTTCTGCCACATGATTTTCATAAACCAAACCAGCTTCCAGATCGCCGCTGATCACTTCTATCTCCAGCGATGTTTCCATTCTTACTTTCCGGATAATATCCGCCGCATTTTTAGCATCCCTCATGGCGCTGGTGGCACAGGTTTTTATATGTTCAACTTCATACGCATTGCATAAATGCCTGTAGGCTTTCATGGTTTGCAGCATCATTCCTATTTTTTCTTTGGAGATAACACCGTATTCAAATACGTCGAAACCCAGTCGTAGCGGAACTCTTACGAGGTTCAGCTTATTAAACGCCACGGTACCTTTTTCCTCTTTTATAACATCTGTTATTAAAAGCCTTGCCGCGTTACTGCCTATGTCGATGGCTGCTAATTTCAATATCCTGTAGGTTTACCTGTTGAAAGTATTGTACAAATATACCATTGAAAATTTGATCGGCATCCCCAATCAATGTGTTTTATTATGCGGGTAATTTACGGTACAGGTAATTGTAGGTATCTACCTGGCTGCGGATTTTTTTTGTGTTGCGGGGATTAATGTATTGGTTGCTTAACCCGTTATCTAATTTTCTTGCCTTGATATTATCTGATAACTGAATCTTCAAAATATGTTTGATCTCTTCTTGTATATCTTTCTCAAAAATGGGACAGGTCACTTCGATGCGGTGATCCAGGTTTCTTACCATCCAGTCGGCGGAAGAAATAAATACTTTTTCTTTCCCGCCATTATAAAAAATCATCACCCTGGCATGCTCCAGGTATTCATCAATAATGCTGATGGCATGGATAGGTTCTTTGAATTTTTTATTTTCTGTAAGCATACAAATAATACCCCTGATTACCATATTAATTTCCACGCCGGCTTTGGCAGCCTCAGATAGTTTGTTAATGAGTATTTCGTCGCTCAGCGAGTTTAATTTTAAAGTAATGGCGGCTGGCTTTTTGGAAAACGCCGCTTTAATTTCTTTATCAATCAGCTGAATCAACTGCCTGCGCAAACCTACCGGGCTTACCAGCAAAGTTTTACATGCCTTTAAAGAATTAAGTCTTGTTTTGGGTTGCTCTAGGTAATGAAATATACGGTTAAGGTCCGCCATAATAAAACGGTCAGATGTGAGCAGGCAATGGTCACCGTAAATTTTGGCTGTTTGCTCATTTAAATTGCAGGTGCCTGCAAAACCATAATGTACCGTACGGCCTTTTACTATTTTTTTTATAAGGCATATTTTAGCATGTACTTTTAAATTGGGTACGCCAATTAATACTTTTACGCCGGCATCTTCCAGCGCCTCTTTCCATTCCAGGTTGGCTTCTTCATCAAATCTTGCCCTCAATTCAATTACTACGGTAACGACTTTACCATTGCGTACCGCATTGGTAAGTGCATTGATAATTTTGGACCTGGATGCCAGCCGGTAACAAGTAATCTTAATACTTTTTACATCCGGATCAATGGCTGCTTCCCTCAACAGGTCGGTTAAACTGTCGAAAGAATGATAGGGGAAATTAAGCAGTACATCCCTTTGCAAAACAACATCTGTTACCCGGTTGATATTTTTTAACAAAGGATGTACAAAAGGTTTTTTGCGGGTATTTTTTTGTGTAAAAACAGTTTCCGGAAAATTGATAAAATCTTTAAAATTATGGATTCGCCCACCTGGTATCAGGTTGTCTTTTCCGGTTAATCCAAGC
>JANYFI010000846.1 GCA_025362765.1 Ferruginibacter sp.
TTCAAACAATTAAAAAAAATCACACTGTTATTTTTATGCATCATCCATTTACAGTCAATCAAAGGATTTGCTCAAATAGACTTATCTACTGAATATTTCAAAATCAGTATAAACAAAAATGGCTTCATCACCAGTATGAAAAACATCACTAAAATTCCTATCCGGGAGTTTAGTCCGGAAGGCAAGCCATCTCCTTTGTTGTGCCTTTATAATAGCGTCAATAAAATATATTATGAACCACAAAAAGCAGTTTATTCCAGTCGCAATAATTTGCTCCTTTTAAGCTACGCCAATGGTTCAATAGCAACGGTTAAAATTGAAACTAAAACGAAATACTTTAAATTGACTCTCTTAGCGCTTACCAATAGAAAAGAAATCAATGATATACAGTGGGGATCGTACTATACCAATATCACCAATCTTTTTGGGGAAGTAATTGGTGTAGCAAGGGATACAACTGATGCTACGAATTATGCCATAGGAGTTTTGTCACTTAATGATGCTACCACTGGCGGTAAGTCAACCAATATCGGCGATTGTGCACCGTTTCAATATGTGATTCATAGCCCTGATAAGTGGAGATTTCCCTTGCCTGCAGGTTTACACGAAGGCCAGCTATTACCCATTGGCGGCGATGGCATTAGTGACGTTGCATTCTATTCACATCCGGAAGCCTATTACAGAATTTTATATGGTAATTCTGCTGAGGTGGACAGGCAGGGAAGAATTTCACTCGCTTATCATTCATCCGATAGAACGAAAGCAAAAACAATTTTATTCTCTTTAATTCCTCATGTACCAACCAATAAGCCAAATCATATTGAAGTTGAACCCTTACCGGAGGTGGATTATATTGGTTCTGCCATTGCTTTGTGGGGATGTGCAGACAGTATAGCGTTACTTACAGTCATTAAGCATATTGTTCAGGCAGAAGGACTACCTTATTTAACTGTAAATGATAAGTGGATAAAAGATCCTGCCGCATATATACCGGATGTTGCCACCGCAGGAAATAATTATGATAGTATTATTTCTTACACGAAGCAACTTGGATTTAAAGGAATCCAATTGGAAGATCTGCCAATGTTTGGTGTTGACAGGAGCGATGGCGGATATATTGATGGTGTTTCATTTCAAAAGAAGCCACTTGTTTTTACGTCGGGCAATAAATCCCACAAGGAATTTACTGATATTGCAAATTCACTTGGCATTTGGGCAGGCAGGCATACCATTGCAATTTCCTTAAGAAAAGGTACACAAGACGTAAGCCCGATGCCAGGGGAAAACCTCTGCTACCAGGTGAAGAGTGTGTTGGCTAAACAGCTATCTTCTGTTGATACAAATATTGAAGTGGCCTATCCTGATTATTTAGAGGAGATTGGAAGCTGGGAAGGTCATACGGAAAGCCTTAACATGATCAAAATAGGAAAGGAGCTTATTTACTATAAAGGAATTTCACAAAGCGCTCCCTATACATTGCAAAATGTAGTGCGTGGATACTGGGAAACAACGCCGGCAGGTCATCAATTGGGAGACACTTTATGGAAACTACAAGTTACCATTGGTTATGGTTACGAGGGACTAATTCCAAACATGAAATTGCAGGATTCTATTGCCGCCTATTACGCCGACATGGGTAAAATAAATGGAATTTATTACCAGGACTGGGATGGCCAGGAATTTCTTTTTAACCAGGGACATGGCTACTATTCGGTTAAGCGTTTTCACCGGAAATTATTCGAAAGGGCGGCTACTTACAAACTTCCGGATATCCGGATAACAGGTGCCACTTTATCGGAAGGTTCATGGCATTATCAAAGTGTTTGGAATGTTGGGGGAGGTACAAATATGTATGACATCGTTTCAAGGAAATGGGGAAGCTCCACCTCAGAAGGGAAGGATATCCGTGATGTTGCCTATTCAAATTATTTCCCGGCCACCTTTGGAACTAATTTTAGTTTAGGCACTGATTCGAAAGTAGCTGATTATGAACAGGTGCAGGCAATTTCTATAGGGGCAGGCGCCACTTACAAAATAGCTCTCTCAAAATCAAGTGTTGAAATTTGTCCCAAAAAATATGAAATATTTGCCGCTATTAAAACCTGGGAGAATGCAAAAGCAGCCAATGCATTTTCACGAAGTGTAAAAAAGTTATTAGCAGATCCATTAAAGGATTGGCACCTGGAACAGGTTGACGAGAATAACTGGAAGCTTCATCCCATGGTGAATGGAGTAAGCGGCCCTGCAATTAATTTATCAAGAGATGTTCAAGGTGGATACTGATCAATTCGATACGCATCAGGCACAGAACTCCTGCAACCGGCAGGTGTTTGACAATTGCTTACTACTACGCAAAGCCATACCGTTGCATTAATTACCTTAAAATATTCAAATGGAACCAACCACGGTTGTTACAGAATCCGCACACTTTTACCTGCGCCCAGCGCCTCGGTAACAATGCTCATTCCTTCCGCTCCCGGCGAGGAAATGATAACGAGGTCAATGGACCCGTCGTGCAGAATATCATTTTTATCCTGCACAAATTCCGCCCCGGGATAAAATGAGGTGTATGAACTGCCGGCATGCGCCATTACTTTTTTTATGTGGAAATTGTTCGATTCGTTTTTACTGTCTAATCGGTAAGGTTTAGCGGAATCACTGCATTGAATCAATCCAACATTGGTTACATTTGCCATAATTGATAAATTTAATGTGTAATAATTACACAAATATACGTAGTTTTGTTTAAACGATTAAACATGTCGGCGGTTTTACTGGAGCCTCATTTTGTAAAACCATCATTTTTAATAAGTTGCAGGTAAAATAAATTTCATTCTTTACATAAATTAACCTTGCCTGCAATTAATAGCGGGTTGTAGGTACGATATTAATTATGGGCAAAGGCGTTTCATTAAAAGTGATAGCGGCAAAAGCTGGCGTATCTGCAGCGTTGGTTTCCTATGTACTTAACAACAAAAAGACGGATAGAATTAATAAGATCACCGCACAAAAAATATTGGCTATTGCAAAGGAGTTGAATTATAGTACCAATGAACTGGCAAAGAGCCTTAAAACAAATAAAACAAATACTATTGGGGTAATTGTGGCGGATATTTCGAATCCGTTTTCAGCCAGTCTTGTACGCATCATTGAAAACCAGGGGGAGCAAAGCGGG
Organism: Ferruginibacter sp.; assembly: GCA_025362765.1. Lineage (GTDB taxonomy): Bacteria > Bacteroidota > Bacteroidia > Chitinophagales > Chitinophagaceae > Ferruginibacter. The sequence continues at coordinate 3,176 of JANYFI010000846.1, forward strand.
TATACCACTGTTTTTGGCAGTTCTGATGAAGACCTGGTTAAATTCGAAAAACTCGTTCATACCCTGGTGAATAGAAAAGTGGATGGACTTATTCTTTCTCCACCAGCCGGTGCGGAAAAAATTATTCTGCGCCTGCAGCAGCAGGATATACCGTTGGTACTACTGGACCGGTATTTTCCGTCGCTAAAAACCGCGTATGTAATTATTGACAACTATGCCGCATCTTTCGAAGCCGTCAATCATCTGTCAGCCACCGGGAGAAATAGAGTGGGAATGATAACGTACGATGCAGATTTACTTCATTTACAGGATCGTAAAAACGGCTACCTCGCTGCGGTAAAAAAAACGAAGAAGCGGCTTGATAACAATCACCTGAAATTGGTGGGGATAGAAAATAATGTCAGTAAAATTGAAGAGGCCCTAAAGGAGCTGCTTTCAGGTAAGGCACCGGCGGATGCGATTTTATTTGGCTCAAATAAAATCGCCCTTATTTGCCTGAGGTTAATTAATTCACTGTCATTGATAGTGCCAGATGACCTCGCTGTAATATGCTTTGATTACACTGAAATGCTGGATCTTTTTTATTCGCCTGTAACCTATATAAAGCAACCATTGGAGGCCATTGGCTACCAAGCTGTTCAATGCCTGCTGCAAAATATGGGTGATACAACCAATACCCCAGCCATTGTGCTACAGGCGGAACTGGTGGTGCAGGAATCTACAAATGCCAGTGGGAAATTACTTCGTAAAAAATAACGTATTGGGTTGCCGAAACGCTATAAAATATTTTCCGGAACATGAAAATATTTTAATTTTTATCACACGCTACCATCCCGCATTTGCCAAATTGATCGGTTTGCGAAAAATATTTTTTTGCCGTTATTTTTTCAAATAAAGCAGTTGCCCGTAATGGGAGGACAAATGGTTTGTTCTGCTCAGCAAAACATTCAGCCTGTTACGATGCGGTTCTTGCTCAAATACTTCGGCTGAAACACTGTTATGTTTTAACAGCCAGTCAGCAGGCTTCATTGTTTCGAAATGGATAGCCAGTGCGGTATTCACCGTTTTCCAGTAAAAACGTAATTCTTTTATGGCGGGTAAAGCAGTTGCGGCATTGTCGGGCTGTGTTAGAAAAGGCTCATCCAACGCGGGATACAATTGTTCTGCTACATTTAGCAAGGGCAACATCCTGTCGTGCACTGCGGTTAAATGTCCAAGTAAGTAAATACCACGGTTGCGACCAGGCGCTATTTCCAGCATCAGTTGTTCATCCGTAAGTAAATTAAATAAGTCACTCGTTCTTTTAAGCTGTTGGTTCCAGCTATCTGTTATCATTGTAGTAATGAGTAATTGATTATCGTGCATGATGTTTTTTTTAGCAGACTAACGCCTGGTTATATTAGAAAAATTAAATTGACTCTTGTGTTTTATTTTTTTGCATTTCTATGTGCACTATTTACCTATGTGGTAAAAAAATAAAACACATAGGCACATAGGAAACATAGATTTCCTTTTTGTGTTTTTCAGTTAAGGATGCTTTGAAATAATAGTTAATCAAATTTCAATCCATACCGGCGCATGGTCACTTGTTTTTTCCCAGCCACGTACAGCCCTGTCAACTCCTGCAGCCGTTAGTTTTTTTGCTATTGCCGGACTCAATAAAAAATGGTCAATACGCAAACCAGCGTTGCGGCCATAAGCATCCCTAAAATAATCCCAAAAAGTGTAAATGGTTTCATCAGGATATAGTTTTCTGATCGCATCGGTCCAACCCTGGTCCACCAGTTTTTTAAAGGCAGCCCGTGTTTCCGGCCTAAACAAAGCATCATTCACCCAACGTTCCGGCTTATACACATCTTGTTCGGTGGGCATCACATTGTAATCTCCGGTAAGTATAACCGGCTTGTCTGCCGCCAACAATTCAGCGGTGTGTTCGGTAAATCGTTCAAACCAGCGAAGCTTGTAATCAAATTTTGGCCCGGGTGCCGGGTTGCCGTTGGGCAGGTACAAACAGCCAATCGTAACTCCGTCTACGGTTGCTTCCAGGTAGCGGCTTTGCGTATCATCCGGGTCGCCGGGAAGCCCCCGCCTTATCTCTTTAATTTTTCCAGCCTTGGATAAAATCGCCACGCCGTTCCAGCTTTTTTGTCCTTGCCAGATGGCTTCGTACCCTGCATCCTTTATAGCTTGCAAAGGAAATTTTTCATCAGGTGCTTTTAATTCCTGTAGGCAAACTACATCGGGGCAGGTTTCACCGAGCCAGCGTAGCAATACCGGTAACCTGCCATTTACACCATTTACATTATAGGTTGCTATTTTCATTTTTATCCATTTTTTTGTGATTGTAAATAAGTATTTACGCCGTAATCAATTGCCTTTTATCCTCAAAAATAAAGCCTTTTTTCACTAGCTGTTTTTAAGGTAAAGTTCCTGGCTTTTTTAGTAAAGGGTGATATTTGTT
>JANYFI010000001.1 GCA_025362765.1 Ferruginibacter sp.
AACATTGTTATACACAAAAAAAGTCCGAAAAAACGGATTTTTTAAAACCACCCCTCTACAATCAAATAGCCGAAATTTTAAAAAACATTTTTTGCTCTACGAGGCCTGCAACGCAAGTTCATACTGCCGGATGTGGATAACTATCCGATTTTCAAAAAATGCTATAAAATGATGATTCGGAAGGGGTGAGTAGTTACGCTGAAATCAAAATGTAGCATTGAAAGTAAATAAATTATACATATCTGGTAAAGTTGCTATAATAAATTAATATATTCTAAATCATTGATAAACAATCCTAAAAAACAAGGTTGTGATAGAGTAAATTTGTGAAGAAAACTTTTGTGACTATTTATTCACAATTTATACGGATTTTATATTTTGTGATATTATTTTAACACTTTATGGCATATTTTTAGCTTATCTTACACAAGATCGCTTCTCCGAGTGATGATGTAAAGTTGAATAAAGTTTAACTGAGAACATATCCAATGCACCGCTGGGCCGCATAGCCTTTAAGGTACAGGCAGAGAAGCAGAGGGGAAAGAGTTTTGGTCAATAGCCAAAACTCTTTTATTTTATCTGGGATTGTTTCGCTTTACTATTTCTTTTTCTATTCTTTTATCCGGCACCAGCCATATAGTGGCCACAGTAATGTACAAGGCACAGCCGATATAGGGATTGATAAAAGTGAGCGTGATGGCAGCGGCATAAAGTACAATTGACCACTTTCCTTTCCCATCTTTTCCTACAGCCTTTGCGAGGTCACTGTTTTGTATACTTTTATCCAACAACGACCATTCTAGTATATAATAAGCAACTGACGCCATTAACAAAACAACACCGTAAATTGCCACTGGCCATGTTGAAAAATGATTTTCACCCATCCAGGCAGTTGTAAACGGCACCACAGACAACCAAAACAACAAATGGTTATTTGCCCACAATACCTTTCCATTTATCTGTGATACGGTGTGTAATAAATGATGGTGATTATTCCAGTATATTCCAATGTAGATAAAACTGAGTATATAACTTAAAAATACGGGCAGCAACGGTTTTAATTCAGCTATAGAATCGCCATGCGGCACTTTCAATTCCAATACCATAATGGTAATGATGATGGCAATTACACCGTCGCTAAATGCTTCAAGTCTCGTTTTTAGCATCGTTTTTACTATTTTCTATTTTAAAACTACTTAAGCTGGTTCATAAATGAAGGAATGTAAGGTGCAAAATACTTAAAGCAGCATATATCCAACTTATTTTAGTATTAAAATAAGTTCCGAATATTAAATGAGGTGAATTGCAGGTAATTTTGGCAGTTAAACGAAATAAAGGCCGTTCTGTCATCAAGTAAAATTGATAGTTAGTAAAAATATATTTTGCAACTTATTAAAAAACATTCAATAGATTTTCCCTTTATTTTAATACATATTAAGGCCGTATACGCCTGTTTGCTACACCTGTTAATTTTGGCAAAAAAAAATTTTAACAGCACATAGATCACCTCAATAAAATTATCTTTCGTGTTCAAAGTTTGTAGCATGTTTATTGCTTTTAAAAAAAATATTTTAATACTTACTTATGCAATTATCATTTATAAAAAATATTCAGTTTACAAAACTTATAAAAGCGGATGGGCGTTTGCGTGAATTTAATTTCAGAAGATATCATTCTGGAAAAGAACCAGCTATTTTTTCAGTGAACGTTGTAGATAACCGCGACAATAGGATACTCTTTGAAATGCACAAAGAAGAAAATACCTGGAAGATTATAAAACAGCCCCTTCCACAATGGGTAATGGAAAATGAAACAAATTTTCATGACTGCATAGAAGAGGAGTTAAGAAATTCGTAATTGCAACCTGTATTTTTTAGCCAATACTATTGATTTAGAACTGTAAATAATTTGTAAATAACAATTTACATTTGCACGATTGTTTAAAATAAACAACTACTATCAATGGCAGGTGACTTAAATAGCTTTATCGAGCAATTGACCTCAGATTTACAAAGCCAGGCGGTGATAAAGATTACTTTGGGTAACCGCAGGCTTAAATCAGCTGAACTTAAAAATGTTTTTATTAAGCCCACGCTTATAAAAAATAATTTAAAACTTTCTTTTACTTATCGCTACCCCACCAGGGATATTACCAAAAATTTCGACATTGGTGAAAGTGTTGCTTTAATAGAGCAAATGCTGTTGCACGAATTTTTAAACGCGGATATTTTTACTATTGAAAAAGACATTCATTTGGCTTTTCAAAAAAACAATACAATCAAAGTATCAGGCAATTCACCTTCCTTACAACTTACACCAAAAACCACACAACATGACAGGGAGAAAAAAAGATTGATTGAAACTGTGGGCAATAGCTATTTAAAGGCGTTGGGAATATGTACTACCGAAGGAGTTGTAAAAAAAGATAAACAGGACAAATACAAACAGATTAACCATTATATTGAAATAATTGAGGGTATTATAAAAGATAGGTCGTTCGGCGACACGCTGGAAGTGGTGGATATGGGAAGTGGAAAGGGCTATTTAACTTTTGCCCTGTATGATTATCTTACCACCAAATTACATCTTAAAGCAACTGTTACGGGAATTGAATTAAGGGAAGAACTGGTTAAAACCTGCAATGATATTGCCCGAAATTGCGGCTATAAGGGGCTTGTTTTTAAAAATGGTACTATCAGAGAGGCCACCTTGTTAAACAATACCGATATTTTAATAGCGTTGCATGCATGCGATACCGCTACAGACGAGGCAATATATTGCGGTATAAAGGCCAATGCAAAAGTAATTGTTTGTGCCCCCTGCTGCCATAAACAAATACGGAAACAAATGGCTCCCGACAACGAATTAAAATCCATCACAAAACACGGCATTTTACTGGAAAGGCAGGCGGAAATTACTACTGATGCCATAAGGGCGTTGTTACTGGAAGCCTATGGCTACAAAACCCGGGTATTTGATTTTATATCTACCGAACATACACCAAAAAACGTATTAATTGTAGGAATTAAGCACGAAAAACAGGTAAAGCCAACAACAGCTTTTCTTGAAAAAGTAGCTGCATTAAAAACACTATTTTCCATTCAGTCTCATCACCTCGAAACACTACTCAACAGTTTATAAAGAAATAGCTTTACGGTTTTTTATACACACGGGCTTTCTGCTGAAGGTATTTATTACCAATAATCGTACTTAAAGGCTTTGCGTACACTTTACTTTCCACCCAGGATATAATATCAAGGTAGGCAAAACTGCGTGTTTGAAAACGGTTCTTTTCCAGCCCTTTTATACTCTGTAAAAACTTTTCCAGCTCAGGCTGCAATTTTTGCCTTGATAATTGAAATGAATTCCTAAGAAATTTAAACATTGCCTCCTCTACCACGGTGAGATTTTCCATTTTAGCCATAAAACGGTAAACAGATTTAATCAACGATTCAATGATCTCAAAATTCCCCAGTTCATAATGCGCCATCAGGTGCAACAGGCGGGCATAACACTGCAGGTCATTTCTCATCTCAGGATTCCCGTTAATTATTTTCTGCAGGTAGTCTATAGAAATATCATATTTACCGGCGCCAAAAAATAAATTGGCAATCTTATAGTTAAAAACAAGCAGGCGGTGATTATCGATGTAAAGTGAATATTCCTCCAATTTTTCTTCGATACCTTTTACAAGCCTAAGTCCGTCAATAAAGGTGCCCAGCATAAAATGCTGATTAATTTTAGAAGCACTGATATAAACAAATGTCTGGATGCGGTGATTGTCATGATGCATAGCCAATTCTGTGGTAGAAAATGCTTCAAAATCGGTCAGTACATTTTGAAAACCCTGGTAATTACGCAAGTCGAAATGTGCATTTAAAAGATTGTGCATACCCTTAATATAATAGCCCGTTTCTACTTTTATCATCAACGGCTGTTCGTTAAAAATATCCACCCATTTTTGCGCATATCTGTAATACATCAAAAAATCCTGTCGTATAAAAGCATACCAGCAATAGCTTTGATACAGGTATAACCGTTCATAAAATCCAGTTCGAAGATGGGCATTGGGCGGTAAATTATCCTGCAAAAAATTCTTTACGTCTTTCTCGTCTTTTTCATTGCGGGCATGTCCGTTCTTTATATACCAGCTGTATAAACGCAGGGCTAAATTCGACATTCTTGCCACATTGTCCACCCTGTTATTTACTTCTATAGCTTCAGCTGAAAGCTGCTCTCCCCTGTTTTGCATGGACCGGGTTATATGCAGGGTTTCAATTTTTTTCTCCCAGGAAATTACCTGGGTAAGAAAATTAAACTTGTAGTGCGTTTTGGCAATTTCCTTTAATTTTTCAAGAATTTTAAGGCTTTGTATATACAGTCCTTTGTTGTACAGTATCCTTGCATAATCGAGTTGTTCATTTAATTGCATATCTATACTACCTGAACTCTTTAGCAAACGCAGACTGGCAAGCAATTGCTTATACAGATGAACTTTGATATTAGATAACTGAGGCTTTTTAATTGAAGGCAATTTTTTTAGCAGTACAGCTTCGTCATAATCGGTTAGTTTATCCAGGGCATCAAACAATTCTATAATTTTCAAGTCCTCATTACCGGAACTTCTTTTAATGTAAAGCTTAAAATTTCGTTTTTCAGCTTTTTCCAGGGAATGAATTAACTGAAACAATGTATCTGTAAATCGGTTGGGCATCATTATTAATTTTTACTAAAACTCAATACCAGTGAGACCTTATAAAATAAAAAGCCTTCTTAGCATAATTAAACTGCTCATAACAAGATTATGAAGGTAAAAAAACACACCTTACTTTCGTGTTAAGAAAGCAAAGATGTGTTGAAAGATATAGCAGGCAATCGTAAAAGTAAGCAACCAATCGTTAGTATGTTGCGGCAAGCAGGAAAAATAACTGGTTAAAAATCAGTCAAAAATATTGTAAGAATTTCATATGGCAAGCAATCGTTAAAGTTCTTCCGTTTCTACGAAAGGACTATTTTTTTGTGACGTAAAGTAATACCATTTTAGCTTACCAATCAAATTATTATTACTTTTTTTACAAGATATTTTTGCCTGTTTAATTGGGAATTACAAAATCTGGTTTCCGAATAAAAATACTGTTGTATTTGAATCGAATATTTGTTCCTATTTCTATTTTATAATTTTTCATTCCGGGAACCGTCCTTGGAAAATAATATCCCCTCAATTCTACGGTGCCGAATGTAAGGTTCTCGTTTCTGGTTCTAACCCCGGCCCCGATTGAGCTGTATAAATCACTCCTTGTGAATGACTCGTTGGTTGGTGTAAGTAAGGACATATCTCCAAAAAAGAACGGTGCCAGCCTGAAACCCCAAAACTTTTGCATGTTAAAAAATACAATTTCTGCTTTTAAAGTACCCCTCATTTCGGCTGGCCCTGGGTTGCCGCGAAAATAAGGCAGGCCAAAAACACTGTTGATGGTTAAAGGCTGGTCAAGAAAAGGACGGATTTGTTTTGTAAAGCCGGCACCGAAAAAATTCCGGTTCAGCCACTTTCCTCTAAGTTTTTTAAGCCTGGTAAAATGGTCCAGGTTAAACAGCATATCAATATCTTCCCATCGCTTTTGGTGAAGGTATCCGCCCATTTTGAAGGTATAAGTGGTGTAAAATCCCTTTTTGGCAAAATGACTCATCAATGCATCCACACCGAAATAGGCCCGGCTTCTATCTTCTTTTCTTGTAACACC
>JANYFI010000026.1 GCA_025362765.1 Ferruginibacter sp.
GCGCAATCTAACAAAAAGACAACAGCGCAAGTAAAAATTCCCTACCAGCTTAGAGATTCTATTTGTGTTGTTAAAACAAAAGACAGCAATGCCGCAATCTTGGCAAGCACCGGATTGTGGGGGAATCCAGTTGCGAAAACTGTTTTTTCTCAAATTCGCGGTCAATTACAGGTGGGACAAGTTTCAAATACATATTGGTGTCTTCCTGCCTTGACTGCCGAACTTGCGCACGCAGGTCTGTTAGGTTCGCGGGTCGGTTTTGATGCCGTTGATGATAAAAACAAATATGTTAACGAACCAAATAGAAAATTTTTTGAAGAGATCCTATCGGCTGCATTGGCAGAAAATGCGACTGACGTGCACATCGAAATCAAAGAAAAGTGTGGATTTGTTCGTTTTCGGATCGACACGGAAATGTGGCCTTGGGAGAACGGTAAAGATGGTGAGATTAATAAAGAAGTTGCTCTTGCTCTAATTGGTTTTGCTTTCTACTTTTCACTTGATCAAGGCTCAAATTCAGGGGGTACCTGGAAAGAGAATGAACCGATCAACTGGACAATTACTGAAAGTGATTTTGAAGATCTCCACACTGTAAAACTCCGTTTGCAGAGTAATCCGAAACTGCCAGAACAAGGTCCAGACTTAATATACCGAATTTTAAAATTTGGTAAATCTGCAAAAACCTATCTTGTGAATGCAATGGGATATTCCGAAGACCAGCAGATAGAAATCAATGAAACCTTGCTTACAGATGGTGGACTATGGATAACAGCCGGCATACCAAATTCAGGGAAAACAACTGCGACAAAAACGTTCTTAGAAATTATTACTGACAGATTAAGAAAGAAATTTGTAGTTGCTGAAGACCCTGCAGAATTTATTTTGGATTTTGCTAGTAACGCCACCATTCAAGCTGGGATAAATGATTCGGAACGTTCATCTAAATATATGGAAGTCATAGCATCCTGGTTGCGAGGAAACCCTGACATTATGTATTTGGGAGAAAGTCGCGATAAAGAGAGTGTATCAGCAGCCCTCCAGTCAACTACAGCAGGAAATACAACATTTATTACGCTTCATGCCAGCAGTATCTTGATTATATTTGATCGTCTTACGGCACCTAAAATGGGTTTGGATTTATTTGAAATAACCACGCCTGGCATTCTGAAAATGCTCATCTATCAAAAACTGATGGCTTTGCTTTGTCCTGAGTGCAGCATTCCAATTGACCAGGCGCCGCTTGATTTGAGTTCACCTATAAGAAAAATTGCTGACAGATTGCATGTCAGCGTTGATAACGTCAGATTCAGAACGATAGGAAAAAAAGATTGCCCATGTTGTAAAGGAAGAGGTACCAAAGGTATGACGTTGGCAGCAGAGGTTTATGCGCCCACTGAAACTTTTTTATTAAAGATGCGTGATCGGGATCTAGCTGGTGCAATTAAAGAATGGGAAAGCCTCAGTGATGGAAAAATAGATAGTCCAAACATGCAGGGCAAACGAATCTTGCATCATGCATTTTATAAGATGCTTCAAGGTCAGGTTGATCCTGCCACCGTGCGGAAATTTGGTCGATTTGAAACCTTACTATCAACGCATAGCAACGTTCAGCAGCTTAAGAAAGTAGTGTAATGAATAAAATTACTCATTGGATTCTCAGTGTAGGGCGCTGGTATCAGATTCAAATTTTCAGAACACGGAGGGCGGGATTTTATATCGATCTGGGTAAGGCAATCCAGGAGGCAGATAGTCTAAAACGGTTCTTGCGTGCGGGTGAAGAACATCTGTTGAAATATAAAGAACCTGGCCAGGCAGCGTTGTATGCAGAAATGCTGGCAAATCTTAACCACTACAGAGGAAAGATATCCGGGATGATGTCTGGCTTGGTTCCAGAAGCCGATTTACTTTCATTGACTGCCATCGATAGCAGTTCGAGTGATGCTGAAAAGCATGCTGGGTTACGTTGGCTTTCCACGAATATCAAGGCACTGGCGAAATTACGCGGCCACATTATTCAAGCAGTGTCTATTTTGCCAATAGTGATTCCGATCGCGATAGGGATACTTGTTTATGTATCTACCAAATTTGTACCACTTTTTGAAGAGAGGCTATCTCATGAATTTTGGTCTTCTAGCTCACAAGTTCTTTACTGGGTTAGTTACGCAGTCACTCATTGGTATTTGCCCATTGCTATTGTTTGCGCACTTGTAGGATATTTTTATCAACGCAGCTTCACGCAATGGTGTGGAATTAGCCGTCGAAATTTTGAAAAGAAAATTAGATTGCTACGAATTCCGCATGTGTTACATCGTGATCATACCTGTGCTACATATTTCGTTGGTTTAGCTAATTTATTGAGAACAAAAGTTCCGCTTTCTGATGCCCTTGTGAGATTAAGCGAAAAAGCAGAACCGTACTTGCGATGGCATATCGAAACAACTATAGCGAATCTGAAAGAGAGACCTGGCAAGCTTGTTGAAGCATTTGACACCGGTCTAATTGCGCCAGATTTATTTTTGCGGTTATCAAATTTTTCGGCAAAAAAAGGATTTGAACTTGGTTTAATTGATTTAGCAGAAACTGGAATGGAACATATTGAAAATGAGGTGATAAAAACAAGCAAATATTTATATATCGGATCTATCGCATTCGTTGCGCTCACAATTGCATTTCTGTATTTTGGCGTAACAGGAATTGCCTATGATGTCAAAAATCACCAAGAAGAATATCAACTTAATAGGAAATAAATCATGAAACTAACTTCTCGCAAACAATTCAAAAATATTTCAAACCAAAAAGGCTTCACGCTGTTGGAAGCTATATTTGTTTTGTTGATAGCCCTGGGAGCATATTACTATGCCACCACCAATTATAACGATGGTACGTCGTCGCAAAGCCAGACGGATGAGGGCGTACAGATTGCGGCTGCAGTAGGTAGAACTAAATCTAATTACGCAACTAAACAAGCCTACACAGGATCGACCATACCTGTACTGATTGGATTGGGGGTATTTCCAGACTCTATGGTTGTTGGAACTACAGTGCGATCAGCGTTTGGTGGAAATATAACTTCAGCTGTGAGTACAGGAACTTCGACTGATGATACTCAGACATGGACCATACCAGGTTATAAAAGAAAAGAATGCGCCGGTCTTGCACAACGGATTGAATCACATGTGACGACCATTTCTGTGAATGGTACTTCGGTCAAAACAGCTGGTAATACTAACGATAACGCTGCTCTTTCAGCTGCGTGCACTACTGGTCTCAATACGATCGTTTTCTCTTTCGGAAAAACCTAATTAGTCAAATTACTGTATTTCCTACCGGAATAGCTATGTATAAACAAATCAAGACACAACGAGGATTCGGGTTAATTGAAACTCTGTTTGCTCTCATAATCATTTTGGCTGTAACCATGAGCGTATTTTCACAGCAGTTAAGTGGCGCTCGCGATGATGCCGTTAAATCGACGGGGAAGGGCTTAGTTTCTGTTTCCAATAGCCTCAATGATGTTCTAGGTGAGTTTTACGGCAAATGGGTGGCTGCAACACCAGGCAGCCCCCTAAATTTCACTTTATCCGATGGCACTACTCAGATATCTATTGCGGATTCCAGCAGGCCGACGATAGCTGAATTGATGCCTACCGGTTATTTTCCGAGCAATTTTCTAGGAACAGCTGGAAATGGTGGGAAATATGTAATGTTAATAAAGAAGGTACCTTCGGGTTGTGTTACGCCATCCTGTAATTTGGAAGCAGTTGTATGCATAGACAAACCGATTCAAAAAGATGGTGGTGGAATTGACAGTCCAAGA
>JANYFI010000192.1 GCA_025362765.1 Ferruginibacter sp.
AGGGATTCGGAGAAGATCATTTTAAATTAAAAGTAGAGATGTAGCTCATTTCTGTATTCTTAAAAAGAGTAACCGCAAAAATAAAATACAATTTTTTGTCCGGGCAAAGCAGCAGCTTTGTGGAACATCCTTGCATCGCCCTATTGTACGGCTTATTTTTCAATTGGGTTTTTATTATGTTGCATAAAGGTTTGTTGTAAGCGGTATAACTGTCAAATCTTACGGTTCAGGAGCGTCGGTTATTCGGCCATTCTTTCTATTGCGATGACAATAATTTTGACAGACATTTACTTTATTCCCCAACTATTCCATTTTAAATATTCCTCCATTTTTGCTGTTAATGCACATCCGTTTCAAAGTATTAAATCAAGGCTTCTACTATTTTTGGTACTATATTTTTGGGTAAGTATTCCTCTTGTAATACTTTGTAAAAAAGATTCTCAAAACCCAGTATTGACTTTAACGAATAAAAGTACCGGGTAAAAAAATACAAACCATCTTGCTTTTCTAATGATTTAAGTGACTGCCTAATAGTTAGCTTTGTGTATAAATTTCAACTGATAAAAAAAGTCAATTAAAAAAGGTCATCCATGAACCCAATAACAAAAGCCATCCGCATACAAACAGAACGTACCAGCCAGATGGAACATGCCACCCCGATGTTTTTAACCAGCAGCTTTTGTTATAATGATGCGGAAGAAATGCGGGCGGCCTTTGCAGATGAAACAGATGCCAATATTTACAGCCGTTTCAGCAATCCTAACAGTACCGAGTTTATTGATAAAATGGTAGCGCTTGAAGGCGCCGAAGCTGGCTTTGCTACTGCTTCAGGCATGGCCGCAGTGTTTGCTTCTTTTATGACCTTTTTAAAAAATGGAGATCATATCCTGGCCTGTAGTTCAGTGTTTGGCAGTACGGTGACGGTGCTCAATAAATACCTGCCAAAATTTGGTATTGAAGTAAGTTATGTTGCAGCAAATGATCCTGCATCCTGGGAAGCAGCCATCAGGCCCAATACCAAAATGATTTACATGGAAACGCCGACTAATCCGGGCCTTGATATCATTGATTTAGAACTGGTGGGAAAGCTGGCAAAAAAACATCACCTTCTTTTAAATGTAGATAATTGTTTTGCTACACCTGTTTGTCAAACTCCCATTGCTTTTGGCGCCGACCTGGTAATACATTCTGCAACCAAATGGCTGGATGGACAGGGCCGTGTGTTAGGCGGCGTAGTTGTAGGAAAAAAAGAACTGATTCATGAGCTATATTTGTTTTGCAGAAGTACCGGACCGGCCTTGTCGCCGTTTAACGCATGGATACTAAGCAAAAGCCTTGAAACCCTTGATGTACGTATGGAACGCCATGCGGGCAATGCGTTAAAGATTGCCCAAAAATTAGAAGGACATGAAAAAATAAGCTGGATTAAATATCCCTATTTGCCCAGCCATCCGCAGCATGCAATTGCTTTAAAGCAAATGAAAAATGGCGGAGGTTTAATTTCCTTTAATTTGAAAGGTGGATTGGAAAGCGGCCGTAATTTTTTGAATAAATTAAAAATGCTGAGCCTCACGGCCAATCTGGGTGATACCCGCAGCATTGCCTCTCATCCTGCAAGTACCACTCATGCCAAACTAAGTGAAGCTGAAAGACAAGCCGTAAACATTACGCCAGGCCTCATTCGCATTTCTGTGGGATTAGAATATGTGGATGATATTTTGGATGATATTTTGCAGGCGCTTTCCTGAGTTGTATGTTACAAGTGATGAGTGATAAGTTTTTTCGGCTGACGAAGTTTTTTCAACTTCGGTTTTTTTCAAAAAAATCTTAAACTATCCAATGTCCTAAAATAATTCCGATCCTTCTGGCCCCGGCATGCCTGCAGCATAATTGGGAAAATACACCGGTGCATCTTCGGTCCATGCTTTTAGTACTGGCATAATGATATCCCAGGCGGCTTCCACCTGGTCGGCACGCATAAACAGTGTACTGTCGCCTTGCATTACATCCAACAGCAATGTCTCGTAGGCTTCAGGTGTGCCTGTCTTGTAACTTTCTTCATAGTCAAACAGCATGTTTACCGGATTTAGCACCATTTGTAATCCGGGTTTTTTTGCCTGAAAATTCATAGAGATAAACATTTTTGGCTGAATGTTCATAGTAATGCTGTTGGGCTGCCAGTTGCCGGTAGCTTCTGTCGGAAAAGATCTATGTGGCACTGGTTTAAAGTGTATCGTAATATAACTCCTCGCTTCATTCATGCGTTTACCGCTACGCACGTAAAACGGAACGTCCTGCCAGCGCCAGTTATCTACAAATAATTTAAGTGCGGCGAATGTTTCAGTGTTGGAGTTTTTAGCTACACCTGGTTCATCCCGGTATGCTTTTACTTTTTTTCCTTCCATCCAGCCGGCTCCATATTGCCCGCGAATGGCATATCTGTGTACATCCAGTTGTTCAATGTCTCTCACGGCATGCAATACATCTGTTTTGCGGTTGCGTATTTCATCAGCATCAAAACTAACCGGCGGTTCCATACAGATGAGGCAAAGCAATTGCAACAGGTGATTTTGTATCATATCCCGCAACGCACCTGCATGGTCAAAGTATCCGCCCCGTGTTTCCACGCCCAGTTGTTCAGCTACTGTTATTTGCACATGGCTGATATAATTACGGTTCCAGGTGGGTTCAAATAAGGCGTTGGCAAATCGAAAAGCCAAAATATTTTGTACCGTTTCTTTTCCTAAAAAATGATCGATACGATACACCTGCGATTCATCAAAAGTGTTGCAAATAATTTTATTCAGATGGCGGGCACTGTCAAGGTCTTGTCCAAAGGGTTTTTCCGCCACAATCCGGCTGTAAGTCTTGTCAGCAGCCAAACCTACCGCACCAATATTGGTAACAATCGTTTCAATAAAAGCAGGAGAAACCGCCATATAAAATATACTGTTACTTCTTCCGCCCCATTCTTTTTCTGTTTGTTTTATTAATTTGGCAATATAGCTGTACGTGGAGGCGGCTTTAAAATCTCCTTTTTTATATTGGAGACATTTTTCAAAAGCCAGCCATTCTTTTTTCTTAGCCTTGCCACTGCGGCTGAATTTATTAATGCCCTCATGCACGTGCAACTGGTATTCCGGCAGAGTCATTGCTTTAATATCCAGCCCCAGTACCAGGAAATTTTCCGGCAGCCAATTATCCAAATACAAATTATAAATAGCAGGCAATAATTTTCGCCAGGCAAGATCTCCACCGGCGCCAAAAATTACGATGATGGTATGCGAAGGTTTAGCTGATGTATCCATATTTATTAAAATTAATTCAGTATGCTAAGGTAAGGGAAAAGCCAGTAGACAGTTGTTAGGTTAAAGATAATAGATGATGGTTTATAGATGATAGCTGACAGCTGTTAGTTGATAGATAATAGCGAAGTTGTACTAACAACTGTCAACCATCCACTGTCAGCTGACAATTATAACGAAAGCAAACTACATCCCCTGATATCCGAATTATCCAACCGGCCTAAAATTTCAAAGCTTTCGTCAGGGTATAACTTAGCAGCGTCATCGGTAGCGATGAAGCTGCAACTATAAATATTTGCCAGGTCAATCACATTTACCGCACCACTGGCTATCTTATTTTTTTCGGCTAATAAAACGGATAAGGGATCATCTTCCTCTCTTACCAGCACCTTCATCCATGGCGGGCAAGTAAAAATACCATCGCCTGCAGAGTATGCCTGGCTTAATAATTCAGTCATTCCATATTCGGAATGAATTTTACTGAGGCCAAAACTCTTGCACAAAATGGCATGCACTTCCTGCCGGGTCATTTCTTTTCTTCGGCCCTTCATGCCCCCTGTTTCCATGATAATTGTATGTTGTAACTGTAGGGGGAATGCCTCTGCAAAATCAAGCAGGGCAAAGGTTACCCCAATCAACAGGGTTTTCTGTTGTTGCTTTTCAAGCCCCGTTATTATTTGATGGAATTTTTCGAGATCATCCAAATAAAATCCGCTGTCAGCATGTTCGCTTTGGTGAATTAATCTCTCCGCCATCATCACCAATGAAGAATTATTTCTTTCCAGGTAGGAGGGAAGCAACGCGATAATACACCAATCTTTAGGTTCGCCATAAAACAACCGAAAAGCGGCGTTAAAACTTTGTTCATACAAGCCAACATCTTTTACTAAATGTTTGCTGTTGATGGTTTGCGTGGTGCCGCTGCTTTCAAAAACTACTTCCGGTTCAAAATCTGTAGTAGCAATGGTATGCGTTTTAAAGAGGGCAATTGGCAAAAACGGAATATTTTTTATTGCGTTTATTGTGGAAGGATCAGTGTGTAAAGTATCGCAGTATTGCCGGTATACCTTATTTTGCTGGTATTGAAATTGAAAGATATCCAATGCATAAGTCCTAAAACTGTTATGGTTAATGGAGGTTAATTTATGTAATGCTGATATATTTTTAACGGAACTATTCAATTTCAATCATTAATTTTGACTTATAATTTACAAAGATGCGTAACACTATTTTAATTGGCTTGGTTTGTTTTATTTTTTTGGGTTGTAAAAAGGATACTTATTCTTCTACGCCATCTTTAAAATACAAATCTGTTAATACAAATGTTTTATATCCCGGACAGGTAATAAAGTTTACGCTTTCTTTTACAGACCTTGAAGGCGATTTGGATTCTATCTTTATTCAAAAAATAAATCCCCGTTGCAGCCAAAGCACTACTACTGAAAAATTTTACCTGGGCGATGCCATTGTAAAATTAGGCAGTACCCACGATGATTTACTCGTTTCTTATGGTTATCGCGTAGTTGGATATCCGCTGATTGGCGAACCTAAATGTGATTTCAACGATACTTGTTTTTATCAGTTCAGCGTAATTGATAAAGCAAATCACCGCAGTGACACTGTCAACTCCGAAAATATTGTTATAGTAAAGCAATAATACAATGTGTTCTTTCTCTGTTCGCTACAATTTTTTGTTTACCTATCGCCTTTAAAGCATAATGCTGAACATTGATTCTATTAAATTGAATCATGTTTTTGATATTTAACAAGGCATAGTGTGCTTCGGATGTAGTTAATTTGTAAAAAATAATTACAATGGCTAAAGCAAAAGCAAAATCAACCAAGGCAAAAAGCATTTTAACCGATAAGTCGTATGCGTTTTTAAAAGACTATATCAATAATCCTTCTCCAACAGGCTTTGAAAGCAGCGGGCAAAAATTATGGCTGGAA
>JANYFI010000210.1 GCA_025362765.1 Ferruginibacter sp.
ATTGAGCCATCCAAAACCGATGGGCCCTACGTGTAAAATGTCTTTTGCATAAACAGGCACCATGGCTACTGCACCACCAAATAATACAGCAAACAAATCCAGCGTAATGGCGCCCAGCACTTCCTTTGTTTTGAAAACATATTTTAATCCTTCGGCCACTGCTTCCAGCGTTTTCATTTCTGCACTAATACCCGGTGGTTTTGGTTTTAACCTGCTCAGCAGGAAAAAGCCGCAAATAATCAGCGAAGTAATCACTATAAAAGTTCCCGTTACATGTAGCCAGGCAATTAAAAAACCCGCCATTGCGTGACCGGTTATACTGGCGATTAGCCAACTGGTAGAACTTAATTGCGATGCAGGAATCAATAAAGTTTTTGGCACAAGTGATGCAATCATGGCACCAAAACTTGGCCCGGAAAAAGAGCGGATGGCGCCGGTGATAAAAATGATACTGTAAATAAAAATCACAATCATCTTGGTACCAAATTGCTGGTTGAACCAGTGGGTGGAAGTACCGAGCAAAATAAAAGTACAAATAGCATACAGAAAAATGGTGATCAGCAACACCCTTCTTTTCTCACTTTTGTCAATTACGTAACCGGCGTACAGCGCCAGACCAATTGCAGGAATAGCTTCAGCGAGGCCTATCATACCGATATAAAAGGCATCACCGGTTAATTCGTACATCCACCAGCTAACAAGTGTACTCATCATGCGAAGACCCATGATAAATACAAAACGGCCCATTATAAAGTTTCTAAATTCGGTTATTTTTAAAACAGCCAACGGATGATTTGCCAATTCAATGAAAGTTGATGATGGTACAAATGTAAAAAACAAACCTGCAACAGCGCATTATTTAATTTAAGTCAGGGTAATGTAATAAAGTATTGACTATGCTCATATTCTTTATCCAACGCATCAATTATCGTTTTCAGGTGTTCTTCATTGCCTAGAAAATCTGCGTTGGAAGCATCTACAAACAGTGTTTTAATATGGTGCTGTTTAATATACTGGGTATAAGTTTCCTGTAAAGAAAACAGGTATTCATTCGCAATATTTTGTTCGTACAACCGGTTGCGTTTTTTAATGTGTTGCTGCAAAATATTAACGGGGCTGTGTAAATAAATAAGTATATCCGGTTGTACAATTTGCGGATACATGATATCGAATAATTTTTGAAATAGCCTAAATTCTTCACCCGGCAAATTCACTTTGGCAAAAAGCAGGCATTTGGTAAAAAGGTAATCAGCAATGGTAACATTTTGAAACATATCATTTGTCTGCAGCAAATCTTTCAACTGCTTGTACCGTTCGGCCATAAAAAATAATTCCAGTGGAAAAGCATACTGCTGCTGGTTTTCATAAAATTTCGGCAAAAAAGGATTGTCTGCGAATTCTTCGAGTACCAGCCTGGCGTTAAAATGTTTGCTTAATAAATGCGCCAGCGTGGTTTTGCCTGCGCCGATATTTCCTTCTATAGTAACGAAATTGTATTTCATATTTTCAAAATCGAAAATAAGTGGAATATACAGTTGAACAATTAAAACTTTTTAACATCAAGCGTATCGGTACACGCTGCCAGTAAAAGGTGAATGGTTTTATTTGAGACAGGATGAATAAAGTTGGGAGACAGTTCGTTTAACGGGATAAGGACAAAACGCCGGTTTTCAATTTCAGGATGTGGTACAACGAGTCTTTTTTCAGTAATCACCTCTTTGTTGAAAAACAATATATCAATATCAATGATGCGGGGTGCGTTTTTAGTCGTTCTAATCCGCCCCATTGTATTTTCAATATTCAAAATAATATCAATGGTTTCTGACGCATTTAATGTTGTTTCAACAACAATTACCTGGTTTAAAAAATCGGGCTGACTTATATTACCCCATGCTGCGGTGGCATACAGGCTGCTTTGGCGGGTAACCTTGCCTATTTGTTGGGTGATTTTTTTTATGGCTGTCAGCAACTGTTGCCGGCTGTTACCCATATTGCTGCCGAGCAGTAAATAAGTTTTATTCATAAAAAGGGCAGCCTTTTATCGGGCATGAATGACCTGATGCCGGCAATTTTTATTTTTTTAGAGCCGGGATGTAAAGGATTGACGAGGTAGTTGAACTCTTCCTCAATAATTACCGACGGTATTTTTAACAAAGGAGTTTGAACTAATTTAATGAATTCATCCCCAATAAAACGGGTGTACGAAATATCCCCGGTCCAGTTTTTCTTTAACGTACCGCTATTAATTTCCCTGCATTCCAGCGAATCCGGAATATCAATGTACATCAGGTCCAGGGCAATGGCATATTCTTCAAACGTAGTGTGCACAAGCATTTCTAATGTCGCCAGTGAAATAGAAGCAGAAGTATACAGCATTTGAATGCCTTTCGAATTCCAGCGGGATCCATTAATTTTTGCGCCGGTGCCAGAAATATCATTACTGAAAAGCGGGTTAGAAATCCGGTAAACTATCATGCAAACAAACCGTGTTGAATTCTTCCTA
>JANYFI010000215.1 GCA_025362765.1 Ferruginibacter sp.
TGTTCTTTCCTACTCTTAAAAAATCTCCTGCATTCTGCCTCTGTAGAATATTGGCTAAAGAAATTTGATATGTTCATAACTAATTATTTTAGACAAAAATACTAAAATAATTAGTTATTCCAAATAGCGAATAGTCATTAATAATTCATTATTTACTTTGTTATCGTTGTCGGCTTGCTGTGAAACAAAAAATGGAATAATTATCCAATGTCGTTTAATTAAGAATCGGCTACAGTGGCTTATAATTCATTGGTTTTGGTTTTTGTTGTTTATGGTTTCTGGGGAAATGTCTATTTGGTCTGACGACCTCTGTTGTGTTAATACGCATTTTATCAAAGTACGCTACACACTGATTGAATTTTCTTTTTTATAAATATTCCAACCCACGATTTTGATATAAAACTAATTGCATTGGTTCTATTAATTTTTCGTGGATGTTTTCTTGTAGTGTTTTTTTCTGTTCTGATTTTTTCTGCAATATTGTCCTCTTCTACTACAACTATATGAACTTCAAAATCTGTTTGAGTAGTATTGAATTTTTTAGCCAGGCTCAGCTGATTTTTATTAAGGTCGAGCAATATTAAAATCATCGGCCATAAAATCAACCGCTTCTAACTGTGTTTAAAAAGCGTTGTTTCATGCACGGTAAAAGCATCGATTTTTGCGTTTAACGTAACCTGATTAAAGACATCATACACCAAAGAAATTTTGGCTAAGGACTTTTCACAATCCGCTTTTCTGCCAAATCCTGTTAACGGGAAATCTTTAGGAGCTTGTCGATAAAATGAGGCAACCGCCCTGTTGCTTCATTCAATAAATGCTGTGTGTTTTAATTTTGAACGTGCCGTTGAAAAGGCACCTTTGGTTACTTGCTGAATGCTAAAATCTTCGTTAGTGATTTTAGCGAAAAAATCATTGAGTTCTCTTTGTATGGAATTGCGTAGCAACTTGGCAATGAAGATGATTAATAGTTGAAAACTTAATTTACGTTCTCTGATAAATACTCTACTGCCGTTGGTGTTACGGTGTTTAAAATCTTCGTCATACACAATGTTGGTTGTATCGTTTAAAATGTTTGCCCTATTATACTGTAGTGTGTATTTGTATCGCAAATCTATAAAAAACGCAGTAATATCAGCTATCTTTAATTAAACGACATTGTATCAAAAGCATTAATTTTACGCCACTGTAAAACAGGCAGCAGCATTGTATGAAAAAAGGTGGATTAAATTTAATGTTTTTTTGCAGCGGCCTGTTTTTTCGTGTTAGGAGAATATAGCCAGCCATCCGTCGGCCGCTATATACAACAAAGAACCGCCCGATTTGCCAGCTTATTTTTTATGGTATTTAAAAGATACCCAACAGTTTTTTTTGAAGATAAGCCCGTACCTGGCGCAAACGCTTCATCTTTTAAAGCGGTTAGCAACAGGGCATAGGATGCCGAAGATAAAAATTGTAAATACGAAAATGGCCGACGGTAATTAAATTAGACTGGTTGAAATAATACGACTATAAATACTAAACCGGCAACTAAACAGCCACAATAGCATGAGCGTTTTTAACAAGATGGTGTTTGTAATAATTTGTTTTGCTGTTGCTACAGCCGGATTTTTAATTAAAATTCCTGTTGCATTAAGAGGGCATGATAAAATATTGCACAGTGCTGCTTATTTCATTGCAGCTACAGTATTAAATTTTTTATTTAGAAAAAGACAGATAGTTATATTGACTGTATTGGCATTATTCGGCGTGTTGATTGAATATTTACAGCAGGTAGCCAATAAAGTAACCCATTCGCATATTCATGGCCGGTTCGACATAGAAGATATATATGCTAATTTAAAAGGGCTGTTGCTGTACTCCATTGTTGCGACGGTATTACTGGCCTTATCCGCGGGGTATAAATATTTAGCTTCCATGAACCAAAAGAGCGTATTACTTAAATGAAGAATGACGCAACAATAAAAATGGCCGTAACAGCAGCAGATTTTGCTGTTGCCCAAACGCTGATAGCTGCATATGTACAGTGGCTAGGGATGGATTTAGCGTTTCAGCAATTTGACAAAGAAATGGATTCGCTGCCGCAAATGTACAACGCACAACATGGCGGATTGTTTATTGCCTACCGCCTTCAGCAAGCCGTAGGCGTTGCGGGGCTGCGACAATTCAGCGCTGCAGAAGGAGAGGTAAAAAGAATGTTTGTGCAAACTGATTGCCGGGGAATGCGTATTGGGCAATTATTGTTAAGTGCCTGCATTGATGCGGCAAAAAAACTGGGCTATCACAGCGTTAAACTGGATACTATTGATACTATGAAACCCGCTATACAATTATATACCGCCAATGGCTTTGTAGAAATTAAAGCCTATCGCCACAATCCCCACGAAGCGGCAAAGTATTTTGAACTGCAACTTAAGTAAAGGTAAGTAATAAGCCATTGGCCGTACATTGTCATCAACAGCATGTAGTAGCCAAACTAATTTTGGGGCGCACTATTTTCAGCAGAATCTTTCAGTCTTTTTTCCCCGGCCTTATTGCGTTTTTTAAAAAAGCCACGCAATAAAAAATTATGTTGCAGGGCTTCCATATTTTCATCCAGTTTTTTAGTGCCGGCCTGCAGGTTGCTTAGCGTACTTTGGATATTGGCCGCCGCCGTTTTATCATTCAGTAAAACCCCTACGGTACCCTGGGTGCCGTTTAATTTGGAGGTAGTGGTATTTAAATTCTCTACCACGGCATTAGCGTTTAGTGATACCTGGTGTAATTGTGCCGCTGTTGATTTTAATGAGGCAACAATGGTAGTATCTGTAGCGAGATCGTGAATAAAATAGCCCTTGTTATTAAGGTCTTTCGAAAAGGCGGAAAGGTTGGATGTTAGCACCTGCGCATTGCTGCCCGCCCTGTTTAATGATGCCATGGTAGTTTGCAGGGTATTGCCAATAGTTGGGTCGTTCAGTAATTTGCCGACGGTTCCTTTACCATCCACCAGTGATTTGGTAATGGACTTTAAATTGTTGGTAATTTCCAGCAGGTTTTTATTATTGCCCTGCAGCGTTGCCATCATTTCGTCTGTACCCACGCCGTTTTCCACCACCAGGGTAGTACCGGATATCGCTTCTGGCGCACTTTCTGTGCCACCATACAATACCACCAGTTTATTACCTATTAATCCGTCGGTACCCAGTTTTACTTTGGTATCAGTCCGTATTTTTTGCTGTACATCTTCTTCAATGGAAAAACTAACGAGCACTCCGTTGGCAACAAAACTTACTTGTCTTACTACGCCTATTTTTACTCCTGCATACCACACATTACTACCTTTGGCAAGCCCGTTGACATCACTGAAAACAGCACGTATCAGGATGGATTTTCTAAATGACTTGTCTTTGCCTCCAATCACAAAAACTCCTATTACTAAAATAGCGATGCCCGCTACCACAAAAATACCTGTTAACAGGGCGCGTAAACCTTTTGAATTTTTCATATTATATTATGTAAAGTTGTACTCGTAAAAGCTTTTGATTCTTTCATCGGTTGAAGCAAATACTTCGTCAAACGTACCTTCCCTTTGTACCACTCCGTCAAACATCATCACCAGCCTGTCGCCGGTTGTTTTGGCGCAAACAAGGTCATGCGTAATAATGATGGCTGATACGCCCATTTTTTCTTTTATACTATGGATGAGGTTATTGATCTCAATGCTCGAAATCGGGTCCAGCCCTGCGGTTGGCTCGTCATACAACACAATTTCCGGTTGCAGAACCAGCGTTCTGGCAATACCAATTCTCTTTTTTTGTCCGCCTGATAATTCAGCCGGGTATTGGGACTTTGTTTTGATAAGCGACACTGCATTCAATACTTCATCCACCCGTTCGTTTATTTCAGCTTTAGATAAATGTTTAAAGTTTCGCATCAGGGGGAAAGCAATATTTTCCCTCACCGTCATACTATCGTACAACGCACTCAGCTGAAATGAGAATCCTACTTTCAACCGCAACGCTTCCAGTTTTTTCGGGGATAGGTTTTTTACCTCTTGTCCTAACACTACTACAGAACCTTCATCCTGTGTCAGCAATCCGCATATAATTTTTATCAGTACCGATTTGCCGGTGCCTGATCTGCCAAGCACTACTACATTTTCCCCGCGGTCTACCTGCAGGTTCACGCCCCGCAATACCTGGTTATCACCGAAAGATTTATATAAGCCTTTGATGTCAATTACAATTTCCTTTTCGGTTATAGTATTGGTTTGCATGTTTATAGTTTGTTACCTGAACCAGCCAACGATTTGCACTATCATCAACTCTTCTATAAAAATTAAATACATAGAGGTTACCACCGCTGCGTTGGCGGCCCTGCCCACACCTTCGGTTCCTCTGATGGTGGTAAATCCTTTGTAGCAGGCCACCATTCCAATGGTAAATCCAAACACCAATGCTTTGATAAGAGACGCTTTTAAATCTATAAAGCCAATTTTGTCAAATGCATTGGCAACAAAGGTTTCCAGGCTGGTGTGTTCGTTGGTGCTTACATTAATAAAAGAGCCCAAAAGCGCCACCAGTGAAGTATATAACATTAGCAATGGC
>JANYFI010000231.1 GCA_025362765.1 Ferruginibacter sp.
CCGGGATGAAAATTTATTTTGTTAAGCTTTAATTGACAGCGTTACAAACCACTAACAGTTAACCCAATTTGGTAAGGCCTTATAGATGCACCGGCACCATCTTTTAAGAAGGAAGTAATTGAATAGGCACCAAAAATAGAAAAATGACCGATACCAACTCTTCCCGTCGCTGCCAGCCGCGTGGTATTAAAATATGCTTTCCTGCTTTCTTTTTCAGTATAAGAGACCAAGGTTGCACCCGTGCTATTGACAAGGGTCTTACCTTTTGTATGAGTATTCAGCATAGTGCCAATTTTAACACCCACCGCAAATTTCCAGCTTTTTGCTTCGTTGGACGGGTCTTCTGTATACCTTAATTCAATAGGCACTTCTAAAAATGTAGTGGCGAGTTTGTATTTTTTAAAATGGCTTGATGAGTCAGCATTTGAAAAAGGAAGTGTAGTTGCGTTGGAAAGAATACCAATATTTGTATTCTTAAACATGATATTACTGTTACTTGCACCAATGCCAAAAGCAACGCTCCACCTTGGGTCGGTTTTAAAAGGCTTGTTCATCATCACATAAAAATTAAACCCTCTTGATAAACCTTTTATGCGACTGCTGATACTGTCGGGAGCGCCACTCCAATGGTCGCTGCTTAATTGAAACATAATGTGATCACCTGAGCGATCAATGTCTACCTTACTCCAGTCTTTTTTTGGTTTTAATTGCGCAGAAACTGCGGAAAAAGAAACGATAGCAATTAGCACAAATACAAATTTGGTCATAATCAAGTCTTGATTGGCAAAAATAATAGCCAGCAGGGTTAATGAAAGGTTAAATGAAATTAAAAAAATTTGCCCGAAATAAATCGGGCATTTTTTAAGTGTGGGCCCACCTGGGCTCGAACCAGGGACCACCTGATTATGAGTCAGGTGCTCTAACCAACTGAGCTATAGGCCCTGTTATTTTTACATAACGGACGGCAAAAGTAAGTAAAATAAGATAATTTTGAAGTCAAAAAATAAATTATGGCAAAAATAAAAAATCTGCTGTTCGACCTTGGAGGCGTGTTATTAAATATAGATTACCACAAAACGGCAGCTGCATTTAAACAATTGGGCGTTACCAAATTCGACGACTTGTATTCCCAGACAGAAGCCAACCATTTATTTGAAGCACTGGAAACAGGTCAAATTACTGAAGCTGATTTTTATGCAAGCTTACAACTATATTGTACTCCTGAAACTAGTAAAGAACAAATTGAAAGAGCATGGAACGCCATGTTACTCAACTTTAGAATTGGCAGCCTGCTTCGGCTAAAAGAATTACGGGGACAATACAATATTTTTTTACTCAGCAATACCAACAGTATTCATTTAAAAGCCTTTAATAATATTTTTGATAAGGAAATAAAACAATCCAGACTAGACGATTATTTTATTACAGCCTACTATTCACACATTATAAAAATGCGCAAACCCTATCCGGCAACATATCAATTTGTATTAAATCACGCTGGTTTAGAAGCTCAGGAAACATTGTTTATTGACGACTCTGTCAATAATATTGAAGGTGCAAAACAGGCAGGGTTACAGGTACATCATTTATTGCCCGGAAGCAACATAGAAGATATAATACTGTAACGGGCTAGAAATATATAGCGTATATTTTACTCTATTTTACCTCTTCAAAGTCAATATAGTCCTCATTTTTAGTGGAACTTGGTGCCGTGGTTTTTGCATTACCGTAGCCAGAAGTTTGATTCTGTTTCATTTTTTCCTGCATTTGGGCGCTCATATCCACAAATTGTTTCTTTACCTGTTTGGTTGTTTTAGCCACAGGAATAATTAATTCAAATACGAGTTTGTACAGCAGGTATAAAACAAAAAGTTCAAAAGCAAGTCTGAAGATGTTCATACTGTAAAGATATTAATCAAATAAAAGCAAATGTGTTAAAATCTTCAAATTAATTAAAGCAAATATAATATGCTATAACGATTAACTATTTTGCTGTTATTAATATGTTTGTTATATTTGCATCGGAAAAAGATACAAATGAAGGGAACGAAGATCGTTCCCTTCTTCTTTTATTATGACTCAGGATACAAGTACCGGTTTACAGGCGATAGAAGCATTGATAGCGAAATTACTTTCAGAAATGGAGGATGTTTTTTTAGTGTCTGTTCGCATTAAACCTACCAACAATATTAAAGTATATTTGGATGCCGATGCGGGTTTAAACATT
>JANYFI010000240.1 GCA_025362765.1 Ferruginibacter sp.
CGGTATGGGGATGGAGCGGAGGAGGCTCTGCCACATTTAACCTGATGTTTCAATACCCGGAGATTTATAAAACAGGGATTGCGATAGCAGGAGTGGGTAACCAGCTAACCTACGACAATATTTACCAGGAGCGTTACATGGGATTGCCACAGGAAAACAAACAGGATTTTATCAATGGATCACCCATCACTTATGCTAAAAATCTAAAAGGGAATTTATTATATATTCATGGTACGGGAGACGATAATGTGCACTATAGCAATGCGGAAATGCTGCTGAACGAACTGATAAAATACAATAAACAATTTCAGTTTATGGCTTATCCAAACCGCACGCATGCTATTGCTGAAGGCCAGGGAACCAGCTTGCACCTTGTGACCTTGTACACCAATTACCTGCAGAAAAATTGTCCTCCCGGAGCCAGGTAAGTTTATTGCCAATAAATGTTAATTTTATAGAAATTGGCTGGTTACGCCGCTAATGTAGCAATCAGGCAAATATTTTGCATTATCACAGTCAAATGCATAATCTAAATAAATTGCTGAATTTTAACCTTATTTTATTACAATATTTAAATGCCCCAATAAACTTTCTTTCAAATCTTACATCAATAAGCTATTATGAAAAAAACACTTAATTACCTTATAGCCCTGGCGTGCATCGCCTGGTTAGGCACCGGCTGTGTTAGCCCGTCCTATGTTACCCAAACGCCTGTTGTTGACCAACCTTTAACTTATCAGTCTTTCTATGACGATCTATCGCCTTATGGTAACTGGATTGATTATCCTGAGTACGGAAATGTCTGGAGCCCACAGGTAGGCCAGGGTTTTAGGCCGTACGCCACCAATGGAGAGTGGCGGTACAGTAATGATGGATGGGCCTGGCAATCGAATTATAACTGGGGTTGGGCGCCTTTTCATTATGGCCGTTGGCTGTATGATGATAATTATGGATGGTTGTGGGTGCCTGGGTATGACTGGTCGCCTGCATGGGTAACCTGGGGAAGCGTAGATAATTATTATGCGTGGGCACCATTAACACCCGAAGTAAATATCGGTATGCAATATAACAGTTGGCGGCCGCATGGATCCTATTGGAATATGGTGCCGAGAGAGCATGTCGGGGATAGAAATATTTCAAATGTGCTGATACAGTATAACAGAAATTCAATGGTCAATAACAACGTTAATATTACAAAAAACATCACCATTATTAACAATTACAATACCAGCCGTACCAATAATTATTATGCCAAGGGACCAGATGTGCATGAAGTAGAAAGGTATTCTCATAATACGTATACGCCTGTTCAGTTTAAAGATGTTCATCAGGTTCGTAAACCCAATCAATCCAATCAACAGCCAAATGCAATGGAAGTGTACCGGCCCGTTGTACAACGGCCGCAGCCGCGAAATGACAACCAGGGTAATCAGTACAATGGTGCAGGCAATCCTGCTGGCGGCTACAACCATCCGCCTGCCAATCAGCCAAATTCAAACTATAATAATAGTAACAATGTTCCCCGGGATCAAAACACGCAGCCACGTAATAATGGTGATGGAAGGGGGAATCCAATTCCGCCTGCCAATCAGCCATATCAAAACAATGGCAATAACATAACACACGATCAAAATACGCAGCCACATAATAACGGTGATGTACGGGGTAATACAAATTCTCCGGTAAACAATCAGAACAGTACTCCGGTGCCACCAGTGCCGCAACGTCCGCAAAATTTGCCGACACCCCCACAAACGCTGCCACAAAATAATAATCCCGTCCATAACACACCGCGGCAGAATATTCCGGACCAAAATGGTCCGCAACCCCGCCGGTTTAAAATAGTTGATCCTGCGCAAATGAAACCTATTCGTGAACAAAACCAGGTGCCCGTAAATCAACCCCAACAACAAAAAAGAAATGTGCAACAGTTGCCGGAACATAAAGCACCTCAAAACAACAAAGGCCAGAACCAGCCTGGCAATATACACAGACCCAATTTTGTAGATTAGATAGAGCGCTAAAACAAAAAAGCCATCCCTTTTTAACAGGATGGCTTTTTTTATGTAACAACATAAATTTTAGTTGAATAAGTACCGTATTCCAAACTGCATCTGCCAGCGGGAAATGATGTTGGTATTGTCTTTAAAGCTATTAACCAACGGCACCTGGTTGGCAGGATCAAGAAATGGCATGGAGAAACTTGGTGTTATGCCATCCGCAGCTAAACCTTCGTATTTAAGAAAGTTGGAGAGGTTGGGCGTTTTGTAAGTTCCCCAGTATTTGTTGATGAAATTACCTGCATTTACCAGGTCTAGCGTAAGCCTGATAGTATGTCTGTCTTTGCCGGTTTTTACAGAAACTTCTTCCGTAATGTTCAGGTCAAGTCTTTTGAAAATTGGCCAAACTACCGCATTTGCTTTGGCATATTCTCCGCGGTGGCCAGACAGGTAGTGATCCTGGTTTATAAAAGCGTTTAACTGGTTCCATATCTGTCCGGGTGTTCTCGGGTCGCTGCTTGCTCCTGTACCCAAACCACCCGAGTTAACTTTTACCAGGTTAATCTCGCTTACATTGTTAGGTATATAAATTAAATCATTGCCTGTATTTCCATCGCCGTTTAAGTCGCCGTTATACACATAAGAAGAAACGCCTGATGGTGCGGCTTCGAAGATAGCGCCAATAGAAGTGGTGGCATTTTTGCAATTGATGATTTTGTAAGAGGCATAAGCGATGATTCTGTGCGGCTGGTAAAATGCACCGTTGGCAAGTGTGGCGGCATTAGGATCTCCTTTTACTGCCCTTGCAGCCCATAAAGAGGAGGCAGTACTGCCAAATTCTGCCGTGTTTTTAGCCTGGCTGTAAGTGTACGCAATACTTGCAAAAAGATTTTTAAAGTTCTTTTGCAGTCTTCCTGTTAAAGTGTAAGCATACCCCTTGCTGGTGTTACTCATTAAAATAGCATTGCCAATATTGGGGTTTGACAGGGTAGAGCCGTAATAGTATTTATTTGAATTAGCTGCTGCTAAATAACGTGTTCTGTTATCTACACCACCCAAAGAAAATCCGTTGGTTTCATTGAGGTTGATATTTTGGTAGTACACGGCATTGATATCTTTTGAGTAAGTAGCTTCCAGCGTAGCAATAATATTATTTGCGAATTTTTTATCAACTGCCAGGCTTGCTTTTAATACCTGGGGATATTTAAAATTATGATCCGTTAAAGCGGTACTGTACGAGGTATTGGGGCCTGATTTAATATAGGCGGTTGGATCTGGATTGAAGGCTACCAAATTGCCTGCCACGGGTGGAGTAGCAGCTGGGTCAGGCGCCGTGTTGTTGGTAAATGATCCAAACTGAATACCATTGTTACTCGCCTGGTTACTGATCCATACAAATGGAGGAGGTCCTGCAAAAATTCCGGCGCCACCTCTTACCTGCAAGGTTCTGTCGCCTTTTACATCCCAGTTAAATCCAACTCTTGGTGATAACAGCGGCGTAGTTTTAGGCGCCTGTCCAATGTTATAGCTGCCATCCTTAAAACTAAGCGCATCGAAATACGGATTATCTGTAAAAGTTTGTTTGTAAATGGTTAAGTCAGCACGTAAACCATACGTAAGCGTAAAGTTTTTATTTACCCTGTATTTATCCTGTGCAAAAAAGCCCAGTTCTGTTGAACCTGCCTCAGCAAAAGGAAAAGCGCCGCCAGGTAGGGCGGAATATTGCAGGTAGTAACTTTTTGCATTCGCATCACCGTTGTTTACACTATTATAAAAATCATTCAACGTGTTGAACTGGTATACTCCCTGGTATCCTGGCGCAAACGCGTTTTTGTATTTTCGGTAATAGTCCTGCGTTCCCACGGTAATTTCATGTTTTCCTTTATAAAATTTAAAGAAATCGGCGAATTGAAATACATCGGTATTTAGCAGGTTATTGTAGGTGTACATTTCATATCCAAAAGTGGTATAAATGCTGCCTGAGCCATTCAGTATATCCACGAGCGGAAAGGTTGAGCTGGAGGAATGTGGAGAGCGGTAATCTCTTAATGCAGTATAGCCAACCTGTAATTTATTGGAAGCCCTGTTCCCAAAACGGGTGTTCAGCTCTGCTATCACAATGTTGAAATTATTATTGATTACATACCCACTGCTAAAAAAGGGCATAGAAGTGATACCTGGCTGCCCTCCTGTAATCTGGCCGATACCGGGTCTGCTGTTACTTGCAAACTGGTCAGAAGATGATTTTAAATAATTGTATTTGATGGTGAAAGTATTGCTGGCGTTAATGTTCCAGTCAATTTTTGCCGTTATTTTGTCACTCTTGGTTTCGAAAGAATAACCCTGGAAAGCACCAGGATTGTACCCGAATTTTTGTTGTAAAAAAGAACTCAATGCAGCCAGTGTATCTGCATTGGCCTGCGAAACATTACCACCTGCCGGATGACTTGCATCAGATGCTACCTGGCTGGTAGCAGGCGCCGTTTGCCTCACCTGTTCCCCACTGATAAAAAAGAAAACCTTGTCCTTTATAATGGCACCGCCCAAAGAAGCTCCCCTGGTATTAAAACTAAAATCAGGTTTTGTAATTGTAGTGGGTCCAACCTGGTAGCCTTGCGTACCTGGGCCTTTTAAATAGGTGTACACTGAACCTTTAAATTCATTGGTACCACTTTTTGTTACCGAGTTGATACCAGCTCCTGAAAAACCGCCCTGCGTAACATCATAAGGTGCCACGTTTACCTGTATTTGTTCGATGGCTTCCAGGCTGATGGGCTCACTGCCTGTTTGTCCCCCAAGTGTACCTTGTAAACCGAAGGAGTTGTTGAAATTAGCGCCATCCACCGTAATATTATTGTACTGGCTGCTGCGTCCGCCGATGTTTAACCCATTGGATGTTGGTTCTAATTTGGTAAAATCCTGTAACGACCTGTTAATAGTCGGCAATCGTTCAATCTGCGCCCGGCTGATAATTTCCTGGCTGCCTGTGCGGTTGTTGTTAAAGTTTTTGTCCTGCCTTGTGCTGGTAACTACAACCTCAGATAATTCTCTGGAAGTTTGCATAAGTATAAAATCAGCTTTATACTCCTGCCCTAACAACAACGTAATGTTATCCTGTTTGGCCGTTTGGTAACCTACAAAAGTTACCGTGATTTCGTAAGGCCCGCCTATACGCAGATTGGGTAAATTATAGCGGCCATCTTTACGACTGGTAGTACTGTATTTTGTGCCTGTTGGCAAGTGAACAGCAATAATGGTGGCATTGCCGATTGCAGTCGTACTGTCTGAAATAATGCCCTGGATATCAGAAGTAGTTTCCTGGGCGAAAGTAAGAAAGCCAAGCAGTAGAAATAGTACTGTCAGGGCGCTAAATTTTCTTGTCATTTGTTAATGAGTTTTGGTGGGAAAATAGATTGTTATCCAACTGACAAGCGGCGCGAAAATAACATAATTCTAACTAAATAGTATTCGCTTGTAAAGCGATTTTGTAAGTGAAAATGCTTCGTAGGAATTTAATTGAATAATATGTTGAAATTGCGGCGTTTTATTGAATTGCGTTCATTAATACCCTAAACTGTTTGATGAATTATTATTGGGAAGAAATTATCAAATTGTTAACACTATTGGTTTGGTCAAAAAAAAAGAAAATGTTGACGGAAACACCTGGCGCTATCGCCAAAAAACGGACAGGAATTTAAGTTAAATTAACAGGGTACCTCTTTTTGCAATAACGCAATTTGATCAATTGATTCCACATAAAAAAAACGCCCGGTTTTGCCAGACGTTTTATTTATCAAAAAATCGAATGCTATTTAAAAAATATACCTTAAACCAATTTGCATACCCCAGGTACTTAAATTAGAGATGTTTTTCTGAAATGGAGTTGTCACCAGTTTGCCGTTAAATTCCGCCAGGTTAAATACCGGCGTACCGCTTGCATTCACCGATTTGTAAGTCAGCGGATTATTGATGGTATACAAGTCTTTGGCACCTGCATTTTTATCCAGCAAGTTGGGCAGGTTGATAATATCAACACTAAATTGAAGATTGTGTTTTGTTTGGCCTGCGGTTACAAAAAAGTCCTGTAAAAAACGCATGTCCACCCGGTTGTACCAGGGGGTTAACGCTGAATTTCTTTCCGCATATTGTCCAGCATGATTTTTGAGATAAGGCGTGTTGGCTATTAGTTGGTCATAAGCAGCCTGCTGCGCAGCAACAGAATATTTAATGGAGCCATCCGTGTTCTTAACATCACTAAAAGTAACATCTGTTCCCTTGGCGTAAATAAACATAAGGTCTGATGCGTTGTTGCCATCGCCATTAATATCGCCCCCAATTATATAACTGAATCTTGACTGCGCATTGCCTTCATAAAACAAAGAAATAGTGCTGGCCAGGTGATTGGCATATTCAAACCGGTAAGATAAAGATCCAACAACCCTGTGGGGCACGGAGTATGCAGAATTATACAATTCCTCGCTGTTGGGTGTACCTCTGTTGATAATGGATTGCCAGGCTGAAGTAGCCTGCGAGCCTGGGTTTGGACTAACTTCTGTCGCTATCGTGTAAGTATAGGCCAAAGAACCGTAAAATCCTTTTGAAAATGCTTTGGATAACTGAAAGGTATTGGAAAATGAATATCCTTTTTTAGTATTCTCCAGTACAATAGCGGTACCGCCTTTATTGGTGCCGGCAAGATTTGGGTAGACATATTTAGCAGCCGCAGTAATAGAGGATGGATAGTAAGGCCGGTTATCCAAACCCGATAAAGTGGCTGTGGGATCTTTTAAATTAGCATTGCGCATTTTCACCGCATTGATGTCTTTGGTGTACATCACATCCCAGGTAAAAATAAAACCATTGCCAAATTGTTTGTCAATGCCCAGGTTGGTTCTAAAAACTTGTGGAAATTTAAAATTCCTGTCAATCAACACGAAGCTGCCGGGAGCGGCGGCGGTAATAGTTGAAGGAAATTTAGCAATATAGGCATCCGGATT
>JANYFI010000261.1 GCA_025362765.1 Ferruginibacter sp.
ACGAAGGGTTTGGTATCCCGGTACTAGAATCTTTTTATTTTAAAAAACCATTGCTTTGCTCTAATACCACTTCTCTGCCGGAAATTGCCGGCGACGCAGCACTGTATTTTGATCCTGCCATACCGCAGGATATTGCCAGTACAATCATTTTCTTTTATCAAAATCCTTCAACTTGGCAAACAATGGTTGAAAGAGGGCAACAACGATTACAGCTTTTCTCCTGGAAAAAAGCAGGCATTGAAACTGTTGACATTTACAAAAAAATTCTGCTAAAATAAAAATTTATAAGGCAGGTTAAAAAATATTATTGGTTTAACTACTCAAGATGGCTTGTGCTTTTTTTTGAAAAAGATACTCATCACACTTTTGCCTGTAAATATCTATAATAATCTTTTCATCAAAATCTGCTAATACTTTTTTTCTTCCGGCATTACCCATTTTATCTCTTTCTTCCATTGGCAAAAGAATCAGCTTTTCCATTTTGATTGCCAGGTCTTCAACATTTTTAACCTCACATAAATAACCGTTTAGCCCATCTTCCACCACTTCAACACAACCAGGAATCCTCGTAGTAATAATTGGTTTTTCCATAGCCGCTGCTTCTAGCAAAATTCTCGGAATGCCTTCGCGATAAGAAGGCAGAACAATAACATCTACATTTTCTATATATGGTTTTACGTCATTTGTGCTACCCAGATATTTAACTATACCTTCCTGTTGCCATTTCTCAATAACTTCCAGGGCAATAACTTCCGGATTGTCGTAATCAATCTGGCCGAGTAATAAAGCAGTGAGGGAGTAACCTTTTTTTAAAAGTAATTTGCTTGCTTGCACAAATTCTTCAATCCCTTTATCATAAAGCATTCTTGATACCAGTAAAAAAGTGAAATCCGTATTTTCAGGCCGATGTACTGCAGGACTGAATGCGGTTGTATTTACCCCTTCGCCCGGCAAAATAAAACTTTTATTGGCCTTAATAATACCGTTACTTATGAATATAGATTTATCGCTTGAATTTAGAAACCATATTTCTACAGGGTAAGCAAGACTTAACTTATAAAGCAGTTTTGCCACATGAAATAAAATGCCATTGTTTGAAAAAGCGTTACCAAGCCCTGTAATGATGCTAATACTCTTAATTTTACAAAACCTGGCCGCCAGTGTGCCATAAATATTGGGCTTAATGGTATAATGAAAAATAAAATCTGGCTGTAGTTTTTTATATATGCTGATATACTCCCGGTATAAACTAAAATCCTGAAGTGGATTGTTGCCAGATCTTTTTAATTTTTTTACAGTGACGATCTTTATCCCCTCGTCTATGATTTTTTTTGTAAAGTTATCTTCCGGTGCAACAACGCAAACTTGATAGCCGAACTGTATAAATTTCTTAATGAGGCCCAATCGAAAATTATACATACTCCAACTGGTATTACCCGAAAAAACAATGAGCATAATAATTTTTGATTGAAAGCAAGAATAGAAAGGCAAATATAAATACATTTTTCACTATTTGCCGACAAGGAAGTATCGGAGACACTAAATATTTTGTCTTTATTTAGTTAGAAAAATGCAATTAATCAGTTTATCACAGTAAATTGTCTATAACTCCTGATTTAAATTATAGAGATGCTTCATTTCTTTTTTGCAGTAAATTTTTATCCGGCAAGTATTAAAAATATACGGGCATGTAAACCGTACCTGTTCATTCAGGTTTAAGCAACCTGTTTATTTTCATGATTTTTGATGCTAAAATTTAATTCATCCACTCTTCCCACCATAGCATAAATATAAATATTAGCCATACCTGCCAATCGTCCGTAGAGTTACCGGTAATATACCTGTCTAAAAGATCCAGAACATATTTTTTGTTGAGGACATTTTGCTTGTCCAGATTTTCTTCACTTACGGTTTCTAAAAGCAATGGCTTTAAATTTCCTTTTAACCACATTCCGAAAGGTATTCCAAATCCCATCTTAGGTCGGTTCATTATATCTACCGGCAAATATTTATGTGTTAACTGTTTCAGTAAATATTTTTTGTTGCCATTGTTGTATTTTAAATTGACAGGTAGTTGCGCAGCCCATTCAATAATGCGATGATCAAGGAAAGGTTCTCTGCCTTCCAATCCTACGCTCATTGTTGCTCTGTCTACTTTAGTTAATATATCATCAGGTAAATAGGTTTTGTAGTCAGCTATCAATAACGAGTTTAACATTGCCAAATCCGGAGTTGCTAAAGCAAAATTATTTAATGGTTCATTGTGTAATGATTTTTTTAAAATCAGCTTGTGTAAATCATCTTTGAAAAAATGCTCGCTAATTAAATCACTTGTTACAAGGATATTATTTTCGGTTAATAAAGCAGCCATTTTACGATGCTTCATAGTAATACCTGGCAGGGAAAGCAGTAATTTGGCTCCGGCTTTTCTGACAAAATTGGGCACTTTTGTTTGTAACTTATTGATAGTAGTTAATTGATCATATCGTTCATACCCGGCAAAAATCTCATCACCTCCGTCGGCCGACAAAGCTACCGTTACCTGCTTCCTGGCAAATCGGCTTACCAGTATAGTAGGTATAGCAGAACTATCACCAAATGGTTCATCGTAAAAAAAGGGGAGTAAGGGTATTATTTCTTCGGCTTCTTTTGTGGTACAATAATATTCATTGTGGTTAGTTCCTAAATGTTTTGCAACACTTTTTGCATGGTTGGCCTCATTAAATTCTTCATCTTTAAATCCAATGGTAAAGGTGTTTATTTTGCTGGTATTATTTTTTTGCAAGATGGCCGCTAACAGTGAGCTATCATAACCTCCACTTAAAAATACGCCTACAGGAACATCGCTCACCATTCTATATTGAAAGGCTGAAGTGCACAAAGTTTCCAATTCATTGACTGCTTCTTTTTCATCAATAGAAACGATTGGCTTTTTATAATAATCCAAAACATTCCAATACTGAACAAATTTTAACGACTGATCTTTTAGGTTCAAAGTTGCAAAATGGCCTGGCAGAAGCTTATGAGCATTGTTAAAAATGGTATAGGGTGCTTTTATATATCCATATTTAAAAAATAAAGAAAGCGCTACATCATCAATTTCTTTTTTAAAATTTGGAAACTGGTGAAAAGCTTTTAATTCTGATGCAAATAACAGGCAACCATCGGCAAAATAATAATAAAGGGGTTTTACACCCACACGATCCCGTATTAAAAAAACCTTTTGCAGATTGATATCATAGATGATAATGGCAAACATTCCAATAAACTTGTGCAGGCAATCAACACCGTATTGCTGGTATGCTTTTAAGACTACTTCAGTGTCTGAATTAGACGAAAAATGATAACCCTTTGCTATCAAGTCAATTCTTATCTCCTTAAAATTATATATTTCTCCGTTTAACACGATAATTACCGATTTATCATCGCTAAACATAGGTTGATGACCCAATGGAGACAAATCCAAAATTGCCAGCCGGCGGTGCCCAAATCCAATAAAAGCATCGGCCGTTTCCAAAAAGACAGTATCACTGTCGTCGGGCCCCCGGTGCTTGATGCTGTTGCATGAATTAATTAATTGTTCGCGGTAAATTTTTTTATTAAAATCTACAAATCCAGTAATTCCACACATAATTTTCTACATTTTTAAAACATTCTAAAATACATTGCAACATGCAAACATAATTCAGGAAAACGGGAAGTTTTATTAAATGAATTTACATTTTATTTACAAAACGTGTCTTTTTTGGAGTGTAACACCCCGGTGTTAAACTTAACGAGTTTTTTCGGATAACACTCATAGAACTTGAAATGCGCAATGTTGTAGTCATCACTATATAACAATAAATAATAAAATCAACCTTAATATTACGAATCGTTTTAAGGCAAGCGTTAAAACCCATTTAACAAAGTATCTTTGCTGAATTAATATAATTATTTAACAACTGAATTTTTCATTAGGTCTCAGTCATAAAATATTCTTCCTTAGTAATGATAAATGTAACCCAGCCTTTCCTCCCACCAATTGAAGCCTACGAAAAATATCTGAAAGAAATATGGGACAGGAAATGGTTGACCAATAATGGCCCTTTGGTACAAGAGTTAGAAGAAAAACTAAAGAGCTATTTAGGTGTCAAGCATTTATTATATCTTAACAACGGAACCATTGCTTTACAAATTGCAATAAAAACGCTCCCGCAAAATTGCGAAATTATTACAACACCTTTTTCTTATGTAGCTA
Source organism: Ferruginibacter sp. (assembly GCA_025362765.1). Taxonomy (GTDB): domain Bacteria; phylum Bacteroidota; class Bacteroidia; order Chitinophagales; family Chitinophagaceae; genus Ferruginibacter. Next base: position 4,241 of record JANYFI010000261.1, read on the forward strand.
CTTCAAATTCTATTTTATGGGAAGGGTCTAAACCTGTTTTTGCCGATATAAAAAATACTGATTTTACTATTGATCCGGAAAAAATAGCCGCTCTAATTACTGAAAATACCAGCGCAATTTTAGCAACCCATGTTTACGGAAATCCATGCGATGTTGCTGCAATTGAAAACATTGCAAAAGCGCATCATTTAAGGGTTATTTATGATGGGGCACATGCGTTTGGTGCAGAATTAAATGGAAAGCCGCTTTTGTCTTTTGGAGATATCTCCACTTGCAGCTTCCATGCTACCAAGCTATTTCACACAGTAGAAGGTGGGGCTATTATTACCAACGATGATGATTTAGCAAAAGAAATGACTTTGTACAGGCAATTTGGACATGTTGGTGATGATCACTTTTCTATTGGAATAAATGGAAAGGGCTCTGAGTTTCATGCAGCAATGGGTTTGTGCCTGCTGCCAATGATGGGGGAATTTATTAACAAAAGAAAAGTCATCTCCGAATTGTATGATCAATTGTTGGGAGACCTGCCCATCCAAAAGCCAGTGGCGATTATGGGAACCAGGCATAACTATAGCTATCAGCCTATTATCGTTGACAGTGAAGAAAGGTTGATCACCATCCAGACCTTGCTTAGCAGAAATAATATCAATGCGAGGCGATATTTTTATCCCTCACTCAATAATTTACCCCAGTACAAAGGCGAGTTATGCCCCATAGCAGAATCAGTTAGTACCAGAGCTTTGGCTCTGCCAATGTATTATGCCCTGGAAAAGAAAGATGTAATTACAATATGCAATCTTATTAAATCCTGTTTTTAATGAAGCTGGCAATAATGCAACCCTATGCTTTTCCATACATTGGGTATTTTCAATTGATCAATGCTGTTGACGCCTTTGTAGTATATGATAACATTCAGTTTTCAAAAAAAGGGTGGATAAACAGAAATAGGATCCTTTCGAATGGTAAGGACGAATATTTTACGTTCCCTTTGAAAAAAGGCTCTGATTATTTAAATGTATCTGAAAGAAAACTGGCAGATAATTTTCCCGCTGAAAAAGTTAAATTACTACGTAAATTAACGGAATTGTATAAAAAAGCTCCGAATTTTGACACAGTATTTCAGTTGCTACAGAACACAATAAATGTTGAGGAAACTAATTTATTTAATTTCATTCACAACTCAATACTATCTGTTTGCGAATACCTGAATATTAAAACGAGGTTTATTGTTTCATCCTCAATAATCATTGACCATGAACTTAAAGCTCAGGACAAGGTAATTTCGATTTGTAAAGCCCTTAACGTAACAGAATATCTTAATCCAATTGGTGGAGTGGATCTGTATTCAAAAGCTGTTTTTAAACAGAATAATATTGAACTGAAATTTATTCAATCTACATTGATTAAATACCCGCAATTCAAAAACGAGTTTGTGCCTTGGCTTTCCATTATCGATGTTATGATGTTTAACTCAAAGGAACGCATAATTGAATATTTGCAAACAGGCTATACTATAAAATAAAGTTTACAAAAATGTTTAAATGGCAAAAGCAGGGAAGGGTTTTCAATCCTGTAGAAATAAAAAACAGATTTTGGCTAAATGAATTTGCGCAAGGCCCGTCCGTATTGATTTTTGATGATTTTGTGCGGGTATATTTTTCTTGCCGCCCCGTCCCTGATGATAGAGGTCAGTATGTTAGTTTCTCTGCGTTCGTAGATTTAAACAGGAAAAATTTATTTGAAATAAAAAAGGTTAGCCAGGAGCCAATTTTGAGCTTAGGAGAGCTTGGCACTTTTGATGAATTTGGAACTTACCCGGTTTCAGTAATAAAGCACAACGATGAAATCAGGGCCTACTATGGAGGATGGACAAGGTGCGAATCTGTTCCATTCAATGTTGCCATTGGTTTCGCCATCAGTAAAAATAACGGGGAGAGTTTTGAAAAACAAGGCAGCGGGCCATTATTATCATATTCTCCGGATG
>JANYFI010000327.1 GCA_025362765.1 Ferruginibacter sp.
TACATTACAGACGCGTCAGAACGAATGCGGGTGCTGATAAAAGATTTATTGGATTTTTCGAGGATTGGCAACGATGCACGTATTGAAGCGGTAGATTGCGATAAAATTGTCGACAATGTACTGGCGGATATTTCCTTAGCAAGGGAAGAAGTTAACGCAGACATACAGCGTGATAAACTGCCCGTAATTCAGGGCTATCCGACTGAACTAAAATTGCTGTTTCAAAACCTGTTGATCAATGCCATTAAATTTCATCAGCCGGGTGTTTCACCTCAGATAAAAATTACAGTAAAAAAGGCGGGGTCATTCTGGCAATTCTGTATCAGCGATAATGGTATTGGCATTGATAAACAATACGAGAAAAGAATTTTTGATATTTTTCAGCGCCTGCATACAAGAAACGAATATGCTGGATCTGGTATAGGTTTGTCTCACTGTAAAAAAATAGTTGAGTTACACAATGGGAAAATTTGGGTGGAGTCAGCGTTAGGCGAAGGAAGTAGTTTTTATTTTTTACTGCCTTCAACAGTGTGAACCTGGTGGCTTTAAGTACTGGCGTGTATGTAGTAAAATCGGGTTTAAATAATTAAAAAAAAACGTTTGAAAAATATCCCAATAAAAAAGTATCGTTTACTGATAGTTTTTTTCTGTGTACAAATAGGCTACGTTATTTCATTTGCCCAAATGAAAGCGCCAAAATTTACCCGTTTAAATACATCGAACGGGCTTTCGCAAAATTCAGTCTTTGCAATTGAAAAAGATTTCAAAGGTTTTATGTGGTTTGGTACCGACGAAGGTTTGAACAAGTTTGATGGATATAAATTTACCGTGTACAAACATGATCCTGAGAATACTGCCAGTATAAGCTCCAGTTCAATATTCAGTATAAAGGAAGACTTAAATCATAATTTATGGGTGCTTACCCAGGCTGGGCTTGACAAGTTTGACAGGGGAACAGCTACATTTAAACACTATGTTTCCGGCAATCAATGGGTAGTAAGCAGTAACATTTTTCAGGATAGTAAACAAAGGCTCTGGCTAGGTTCAAGCGAAGGCTTTTGCCAGTTTGATACAACCAGCGGTAAATGTACCTGGTACAAAAATAATTCTGCAGATAATAATAGCCTGAGCGAAAATTATGTATATGAAATTACAGAGGATAATACCGGCGAATTGTGGATCGGCACCAGGAATGGACTAAACCGGTTCAATCCTGAAACAAAAAGGTTTATGCGGTATATCAATATACCTGGCGATGCTTTAAGTATAGGTTCAGGCTTTGTAAAAGCAGTATATAAGGATAGCCGTGGAAACATTTGGGCTGGCACACAGGGTAATGGTATCGCCATGTTTGACCGTGGTAAAAATTCATTTATCAATTACAGGCACGATCCTAAAAACAGCAATAGCATAATTTACAATGATATCCTTTCTTTTACAGAAGACGCCGCCGGCAAACTATGGGTAGGTACCGAAAACGGGGGGATCAGCCTGTTTGATTATTCAACAAATAGTTTCGACTCATTCCAGAATGACGAGTATAATTCCAATAGCTTATCGGGCAATTCAATTTACAGTTTATATAAAGATAATGTGGGCAACATTTGGGCGGGTACCTGGTCTGACGGGATAAATTTTTTACCCATTTTCGGAGATAAATTTATGCACTATAAAAAAAATCCCGGAGGTGTTAATAGTTTAACCAATAACCTGGTGCTATCGCTCAGTAGCGATGACAATGATAATATCTGGATTGGAACCGATGGGGGAGGTCTAAATAAATTTAATACGGTTACCCGAAAGTTTACCTCCTTTCGTAAAAATGATCAGTTGAAAAATGGTATTTACAATGACTATGTACTTAATGCATTTCCATATTCAACCGACACTCTTTTATTGGGTTTCCATCGTGGTGGTATAGATTTTTTTGACGAAAATAAGAACAGTTGTGTGCATTATGGAACAAATGACATCAATAGCAACAGGCTTACATCTTTAAGCGTTTTGGCGGCATATAAAGACAGGCGGAATAACCTGTGGTTAAGTAACGATGGCTATGGGGGAATATTCCTGTTCAACATGACTACAAAAAAATTTATACCTTTTTTGCCAGACGCAAACAATCCCGCAAGTATTGCCAGCATGAGTGTTTTTGCCATGTATGAAACAAAAGCCGGCCAGTTATGGAGTGGCGGAGATAATGGCCTCGATCTTTTTGACCGTGATAGAAATGA
>JANYFI010000347.1 GCA_025362765.1 Ferruginibacter sp.
TACATTAAAGGCGAAGGCGGCTATTTAATTATGAGTGATGGTTCATCTGTGAATGTATCAAGAAGTAAAAAGGATTTGCTGCTGAAAAAACTTTCTCTGCGTTAAAACAGTGGATTTTTCGGAAATTAAAATCAAGCAACTACAACAATAGAAAATTCCTGTTACCCTTTTTGTAATCTTTCAAAAAAATAAATACTTAAAAGCTGCCTTAAAATTTACTACGATAATATTCTACGATTACATTTTAATAAACCGCGGGCCAAAAGAACAGTAACCCAATTTATTTTGGTAAGCATTCTACCAATGCATGCTTTCCAGAAACAAAATCCAGGCGGGCAAGTTGGTAAGTAGTCAATTGATTGTAATCTTCTTTAATTTTAATATTTATATCGATCGGCGGATTGTCAAATACCTGTACCTTACCGGTAACGGGCCAGGTAATTTCTATCTTTTCAATGGCCGTTGCCTGGCCAATGCCAATGTGTTGCAAAAGTGGGTTAGATCCAAAACTTGCTCCGGAATTCACCTCCCTGTAAACAGCTCGTTCTACATTGTTCTCTTTAAAAGTCACTTTTATTTTTGTGCCGATTGCAGCCCTGTTTGAAACCGTTCCCTGCAATGAAAGATTAACCCAATGGTTGTGATTTTGGCCAGGGTTTAGATACAATGAATTCTCATACGCATCTCCTTTATAAGCGCCACCCATTTTTATATAGATATCCTCATTGCCGTCATTGTCAAGATCAACAAACGACACTCCATGGCCTTTTTGTAAATTACCCACACGGGCAGATGTAGTAACGTCTAAAAATGTTGTTCCATTGATATTTTTAAACAGTTTGTTGGGTACAATAGATTTAAATTGAGGGTTTCCGGTTCCAAGGTAAAAATCAAGATAACCATCATTGTCTATATCGCCAAAATTTGCTCCCATCGCAAAAGCAATTTTATTTAAACCCACTTTAGCCGATACGTCTTCAAAAGTGCCATCATGTTTGTTCCTAAATAAAAACACTCTGCCCGCATTGCCAAGAGGTGACTGAAGGGCTTCGGCTGCGGCATAACTGGCGAGTGAACTGGTAAATTCATAACCACATACCAGGATATCCAGCCAACCATCGTTATCATAATCCCAAAACCAGGTAGGAAAACTGCGGCTCTGGTTTTTGGTAAGGCCTGCCTGCTCACTTACGTCTGTAAACTTAACAGCGCCGTCTTTGGCCGATTCGTTTTTCAATAATATTTTGTTTCCATTCAAAGTAGAAATGAAAATATCCGGAAAGCCATTCTTATCATAATCACCGGAAGTAACTCCTTTTACAAACTCCGTGATTGAACATCCGGCCTTGGCGGCTATTTCTGTAAAAGTTCCATTCTTGTTATTCAGATACAGTTCACATGGGTGTAAGGCTTCCCCAGGAGTAGTTTCATTTCCTATAAAAACATCGAGCCAGCCGTCATTATTAAAATCAGCCCAGGTGGCGGTTTGGGATGGGTGAAATGTCAGCAACCCGCTTTCTTTTGTTACATCTGTAAACGTACCGTCGCCATTGTTTCTTAATAAAGAGTTGGGAATTTTGCCATAATTTCCCTTCCAGCCGCCCCTCAAAACAAAAATATCTTTAAGGCCATCATTGTTATAATCCGTTTGCATTATATTCAAACCGCCGGTTAAATACCCTAGTCCCGACGAATCGGATGCATCTGTAAAAGTTCCGTTGCCATTGTTTCGATAATAGTGCATAGGTTCTGTAAGCGCCCAGCTGCTAATTATCACATCAGGATATCCATCATTATTGAAATCATCCACAATACTTCCGCCGGCCTGGCATTTAAAATTCAGTCCCATATTTGCCGCCACATCAGTAAATGGTTTTACAAGATGCAGGGTATCATCATTACTAACCTTTAAAAGAAATTGCGGCGGAACTTGTTGCGGATATCCTCCTGTAGTCATGTATGCTATATTCATCAGCCATCTTGATTCCAGGTCACCTGGGTCATCGGCCAACAATATTTTATATAGCTCAATTGCTTTTTCAGCGGCTGTTTTATCCTGATGCATTCCATTTTTCGAAATAGGATAAATGCAGGATTCTGCGCCATGCATGTTAATACAATTTTTTCTTTCGCCTAACCGTATATAAGCAATAGCCAAATCTTTCAGCACGGGTTGTCTTTGTAAAATATCGCCCGGCGGAATTTTTTTAAGTAAATATTCGAAAATATCGATCGCTTTTTGTTCTTCTCCCAATTGTAGCAGCGCATTTCCCTTTTTGTCAAAAGCGTTGATTACTTCCTCTTTATTGGAAGAGCTATCTATAACAGCATCGCAACGCTTCACGACTGATTCCGGAGAAAAAACATTATCCGGGTTGTTAAAATTTTGTGCTGCTACTTTAAGCAGATCAATCATATACTGATTGGGCAGCGTTGTATGTTTGCAGGATACCAAAAAGAAAGCTATCAGGAGCATGGAAAAGATAAAACCATGAACTTTATATCTACGTTGTTGTGTACTATAATTAAACAGATATGACATAGTGATTGCGATTATTAATTGTTTGCGGTTGTAATAAGCAGAATAAAAAATCAACAAAACTTAGTGCTAAGTTAAACCTGATTTTTGAATGGTCAATAGTGAATTGAGAATGGACAATATTGACTATTAACCATTAACAAACCACTGCATCACTTTGTTAATAACCTAACACCGGATTAATATTACCTATTTCACAAAATAAAAATAGAGACTATGGATAGCCTCTATTTTTATTGATAAACTTTTAAAACTTATTTTATTAAAGGGTTGGCAGAAGTCTCGCTCGCCGGAATTGGAAACAAAGACACTTGCCCTGGTGTTGGATCAAGCCTGATGGATGGGTAATACCCTTTTGCCCTCCAACGTAAAATATTCACAGCACTACGTTCTTCACCAGCAAACTCAACAGCGTTTTCATGCATCACTGCTAATATCGCCGCATCATGCGATGCTGGCGTAACATGCGGCATATGTACACTTACGCGGTCACGTACTTCATTGATGTAACTGGCTGCCTGTGCAGGAGTTCCTACTTCAGCTTCGCATTCAGCCAGCATCAACAACACATCCGCATACCGGATTAACCGCTGGTTTATCCCATCAGGATGAAACCCATCATTTGTATAAGGTAAAACAGAATATTTTTTATATACTCTTTTTTTCACCAATCCATTATGATTGCTTGCTGCAACGTTCATATTAGATTCTGTTAAAACAGTATCAATAGAACCATCAGAATTAGGAGAATGAGCAGAATTATATTTATCCCCTGGTTCGTAAAAAGTAAATTTATATCTTGGGTCGTTGGCTTCAAATTCATTAAGTATCTTATCAGAAGGAATCACATTACCCCATACTATGCCATATTCCTGGCTGCGCATAGTACTTGCATCTGCGGTAGCGCCTTCACCCACATATCCCCAGTTAAAGTTGTTATCGCCTTTGTCAACCATCGCTAATTCAAAAATAGATTCTGCATTAAACTCGTTCTGAGTTCCGTTTAGCTGAGCGCCGCCTATTTTGACGTCACCATCAAAATTGTCAGAAAAATTAGGAACAAGTGAATATTTATTATATATATTCATTAGGGCTGTTTTGGCAGCTGCATAATCGCCTTTTTGCATGTTAACTCTCCCCAACATTGCATATGCTGCACCACTTGTAACACGCCCCTGGGCCGCCGCAACAGCTGGTAATTTTGAAGCTGCATCAGCTAGGTCGCTAAGAATTAATGTGTAAATATCAGCAGCCGGTGACTTAGCTTTATAACCTGTAGCAGATGAAACAGGTTCAGTGTAAAGCGGCAAATCACCATAATGAACAACCAGTTCAAAATAAGACCAGGCACGTAAAAATTTAGCTTCACCAAGTGTTACATCCCGCTGCGCTGTATTATCGGTTATACCAGGCGCTTTTGAAATAACCAGGTTAGCCCTGTTAATCATTTGGTAGTAACCGGTCCACATCTCTCCTACCAATGGGTTAGTAGTTGATGGAGAAGGTTGAAGCAACAGCTCCTGGTATCCCGACCCCAGTTGAGGGCCTCCTGCTCCTGTTTCACCGCCCCTCATATCATGAGCGTAGAAACCTTCACGGCCCCACAGGTTTCCGGAGCGCATAGTTGAATAGACGGCATTCACGCCGTTTTGCAGTTCTGCAGCGTTATTAAAATAACTCTCTGTGGTAGGGTTATTTTGATCGAGTACATTCAGCTTTTTATTGCAGGCAACTATCACAAACACCACCATGATAATTGAAGCGATCAGCAATTTTATATTTCGTTTCATACTATTAATTTTAAAAATTTATATTCTTTCTTTTAAAAATTCGCATTGATGCCTATCTGGTACCCCTTTGGTTGAGGATAAACAGCATAATCAATACCGTTGGTTATTGATGATGAACCCGGTGTTCTGTTTCCTACTTCGGGATCAAATCCGGTATATTTTGTAAACGTCAGGATGTTTTGTGCTGATATATAAATACTGATATTCTTTACAGCGCCTTTTGTTAGTGATTGTAAAGATTTGTCAGGTATATTATAGCTTAAAATTATGTTTTTAAGGCGCAGGTATGAACCATCCTCAATAAACCGGGGAGAAGGTCGTGCATTGTTGTTCGGGTCGGCAGATATTGCCCGGGGGATATTTGTATTGGTATTCGTTGGCGTCCAGGCGTTCAATACCTGTGTACCCGCATTAAAAAAGCGAATCATACCTTCTGTTGCAGTACGGGTAGCATTGTATATCTTATTACCCTGAACACCCTGGAAGAATACAGACAAGGCAAAATTCTTATAGTTTGCCCCTGCGTTTAAGGCATAGGTAAACTTAGGAATGAAACTACCTAAAAATACACGGTCGTTCGCATCAATTTTGCCGTCGCCATTTACATCTTTAAACTTAAGATCGCCGGGAGCTGTTCCAGCAGCTTGAAGTGCATGTTTGGTTACATCCGCAGCGTTCTGGAAGATGCCTTCTGTCTGCCAGCCGTAAAAAGATAGAATAGCATGCCCAGGCGCTGTATTGGTAACATTGAACCCTTCTGTAAAATCACCATCAGACCCTGCTTCAATATTAGTAACGCCGTCTGCTAATTTAAGTACCTTGTTTTGAATAACACTAATGTTACCGCTTACATTCCATTGAAAATCACCCTGCCTTTTGTTATAGCCCAATTGCAATTCAAAACCATTATTGCTCATTGATGCAATATTTACTGGTACAGTAGAGTTTAAATATCCCAATGATGGGGGAAGAGGAACAGATAATATCAGGTTATCTGTTTTGCGCCGATAATACTCTGCAGATAAAGTAAATGCATTATTGAACAAACCCAAATCCAGACCTATGTTAATTTGCTTTGTTTTCTCCCAGTTCAATTCTTTGTTTCCAAGGCTTTGAAT
>JANYFI010000630.1 GCA_025362765.1 Ferruginibacter sp.
ATCAATGAAACACAAAACGTGTCTGTTGAGTTTCCCATCATTGCTGATGACGACCGTAAAGTTTCTGAATTATATGATTTTATACATCCGAATGCTTCTGCTACTGCCACCGTGCGTTCACTGGTGATTATTGCACCTGATAAAACTGTTAAACTAATTATTACTTACCCTGCATCTACCGGAAGGAATTTTGTGGAAGTACTAAGAGTAATTGACTCTTTACAATTGACGGCAAATTACAGCGTGGCAACACCTGCTAATTGGAACCAGGGCGAAAATGTAATCGTAGTTCCGTCTATCAGCACGGCAGACGCCATTAAGAAATTTCCCAAAGGTGTTGAAGAAATTAAACCTTACCTGCGGTATACCCCACAGCCTGATTTAGCTTAATTGCTATTTCAAAGCAAGCGGATTATGAACTTTTTAGTATTTTTTGTTTATTTAATAAGAGCCGCTTTTTAGTGGCTCTTATTGTTATCTGTTCTTTTTCAATTGCTGTATTAATGCCCGCATATCTTTGGGTAACTCCGCCACCAGGTCAAAATCTTTTCCCTGTTCATCTTTAAATTTTAGTTCATAGCTGTGCAGTGCAACCCTGTTTAGCATGGGTCTTTCTTCATCATCGTGTTTGCTTAGCTTAAATTTTTTTTTGATGTTAGAAAGCATCACGGGTTTGCCATCGCCATACAAGGGATCGCACACAATGGGATGGCCAATATTTTTTGAATGTACCCTTATTTGGTGAGTGCGGCCGGTATGTAACTGAAATTTTATCAGCGAATACCTGCCTAAATTTTCCAACACTTCGTATTCTGTTAAAGAAGGTTTACCATTTTTGTTGATCACCATTTGCCCTTTAAAAACAGGGTGCTCCATAATAGCTCCGCCCATCTTTCCTGTTTTATCTGGCGGCATGCCGTGTACCAGGCCAAGATAAAATTTCTCCATGGCTTTTTCTTCAAATTGTTTGGAGAAGTATTTATGCGTTTCAGCATCTTTTGCAAACAAAATAATACCACTGGTTTCTCTGTCTAAACGGTGAATAGTAAATATGCTGCCATATTTTTCTATCAACCTGTCTTTCAATGATAGCTCAGACTGCATCCTGTCGGGAATAGACAATAGACCAGCCGGTTTATTGATGGCAATAAACCGGTCATTTTCAAAAAGAGTGATTGCGCTTACATCTTTTAACAATGCTGTGGCAGCACTTGTTTTTTTAGGCTGCGCAGGCTCATTCGTAACGTCCGTAAATGAATTTTCTTTAGTCATCAGCAATATTATTATCGGCTTTTTTTACAGGAATAATTTTTTTGTGAGAAGCATTTAGGTATTTCAAGAGGCGTACTTCCTTATCACTTAAAAAACGCCATTTGCCCCGTTCTACATTTTTCTTGGTAAGGGTAGCATACATTACCCTGTCAAGTCCTTTAACGTCATAGCCTAAATGTTCAAAAATACGGCGTACAATGCGGTTACGGCCGCTGTGGATTTCTATGCCAATGATGGATTTATCTTTCGCATCAGCATAGGCAAGTGAGTCGGCTTTTATTTCACCATCTTCCAGTTTCAGACCGTTTAGTATTTTATCAAAATCCGCTTTGGTAAGGTTCTTATCCAGTCTTACCTCATATACTTTAGTGATGTTGTAGCTGGGGTGAGATAATTTCTGCGTCAATTCGCCATCGTTGGTAAGCAGCAGCACGCCTGAAGTGTTTCTGTCTAATCTGCCGACAGGATAAATTCTTTCGGTGGTAGCCATTTTAGTGAGCTGTAATACAGTTCTTCTTCCCTGTGGATCGTCTGTGGTGGTAATATAATCTTTCGGCTTATTGAGTAAAATGTATACCAGGTTTTTACTCACAAATAATTTCTTCCCATTGAATTTTACATCATCCCTTTCAGACACTTTAAACGCCGGTTCAATAATAACTGCATCATTTACTTTTACCTTGCCATCTTTAATTAATGTTACTGCATCTCTTCTGCTGCAAACTCCGCAATGTGCCAAAAATTTATTGAGCGGCATTAAGGCATTGCTGACAGGAACGGGTTTGCCTGTTGCTGTTTTCGCAGGCGCTTTAGCCACGGGTGCTGCATATTCTCTTTTTATACCTGCTATCTCTTCTACCTGCTTAAAGTTATTTTCAATGACAGCTATCTTTTCCTCTTTTTTATGTTGAATGGATTTTGCTTTGCCCTTACCCGTAGTTGGTTTTGGGGGTGCGGCGTTTCTTGCTGCTGCTTTAAGGCGCCTTTTTTCTTCAAAGCGTTTGTCAATGGCGATTGCCCGTTCTTTTTTGGCTTTCTTTTTTGCCTGCTTAAATTCTTCTTTAACTAAGCTGTTCTTTTTTTTAGCAACAAATTGCTGGAAGTGAGCCTGACTCATTTTATGTAGATTTTTACTGTTGTTTCAACAGGAGTGAAGGGCAAAGGTATAACTAAAAGCTGTAAAACCCTTATCTGTAAAGAAGTTTGCTGGAAAGGAACTCTTGTTAAAAAGTAAAAAAAGCTGAGCTGGCAGTAAAAACGGCGCAACAAAATAGTTGCGCCGCATGTCTTCAGGGGGAAATATTATAATTACCTGGCCTGTCTTTTTTCCATCCTGTTTTTCTTTAATTCCTCCAGTTTGGTGATTTGTTCAGGCGTAAGAATGCTTTTTAAATTATCCTGCGTTTGTTGTTTTAAAGCTATCAGTTGGTCTTTCTTTTCAACACGTGTTAACTGATCATTTTCCCTGATCATTTTTGCCTTTGCGTGAATATCCAGTGTGCCCGAATTTATTTTTGCCACCTGGTCGTCTGATAAATTCAGTGTTGATTTTATTTTATCCAGCCGCTTTGCAGCCATTGCTTCGTGTTTGGCTTCACGGTCTTTTTTAATTTTCTGTAGTGTTGCTTTTTGTTCAGGGGTTAAAATACTCATCATTTTTTCCCGCTGCTCTTTGCGTAAAGCTTCTTTCTTGTCCCGTGATTCTTTTACAGTAATAGCCTCATTCTTATTTAACGCTGTCCATTGTTTCCGGTATTTGTCACGATTGATTCTTAACTCCTCTTGCTGAGCCGCTGTAAGGTGTAATTCTTTCATCATCATTCCATGTTGTCCATGACGATGGTGAAAGCTTTTCATTTTTGGAGTTTCCTGCGCTTTGGCGCTGAATATTAAGCCGGCCATTGCCAGCACTGCGGTTACTATCTTTTTCATACTACTATTTTAATTGTTCAAAAAGATAGACGCAGTTGGAGTGGGGAAGTTTAATGTACGGGTTTAAAGTAATGTTAAACGAAGCAAAACATTTATTGAAAAGGAAGTATTTGTTTCAGGTATTTTAGATTGATATTAAATAGCTGTCGTAAAAATATTTGAATGCAATATTAATTGTAAATCCATTAAGATGAGGGTCCTTCAAAATCATACATTAGTCATTATCCAGGCCTGTGTTAATATAAAAAGTGGACAAGTGAACCAGCGAGTGGTTAAAGTTCTATGGACGTAAAATCAGCCGTCAGCATTTCTTATTATCCTTTATTGGCCAATTGACCGCAGGCGGCATCAATATCTTTACCACGGCTTCTTCTAACCCTAACGTTTACCCGGTTTTTTACAAGATGATCAGTAAAACGCTGGGTAGCATCTTCGTCGGGTTTGGTAAATTTGGCGCCGGAGACAGGATTATATTCAATTACGTTTACAAGGTGTGTAGGAATTTGGCGGTATACTTTAACCAAAGCGTCGGCATCTTCCATACTATCATTTACATCTTTAAAAAGTATGTATTCAAGAGTAATATCGTTTTTTGTTTTATCGTAAAAATAATTCAAAGCTTCTACCAATGCAGCAATGTTATTGGTTTCGTTGATGGGCATTATCTGGTTACGTTTTTTATCGTCTGCGGCATGTAATGAAAGCGCCAGGTTAAAACGTACTCTGTCATCCCCGAGTTGCTTAATCATTTTTGATACGCCGGCGGTGGATACGGTAATTCTTTTTGGACTCATGGCCATACCGTCATTGGCAATCAGCCGGTCAATGGCTTTCAACACATTTTTATAATTCAACAATGGTTCGCCCATGCCCATAAAAACTACATTGGATAATTTTTTATCAAATGTTTTCTCGCTTTGCTGGTTTAGCAATGCTACCTGGTTGTAAATTTCATCATAGTCCAGGTTTCTTTTTCTTTCCATTGTGCCGGTAGCACAAAACTTACAACTTAAACTACAACCAATTTGAGAGGAGACACAGGCAGTATTTCGTTTTTCAGTAGGAATTAATACTCCTTCAATCATATGCCCGTCAAAGGTCATAAACCGCGATTTAACAGTACCGTCGCTGCTAAATTGGGTGGCATTCACAGACAGTGCAGGCATGGTAAATTTTTCGTTCAATTTTAGGCGCAGGTCTTTCGATAAATCTGTCATTTCCTCAAAACTTTGTGCTCCTTTTTTCCATATCCACTCATATACCTGTTTGGTGCGAAATTTCTTTTCCCCGATACTTTCAAAATATTTTGCCAATTCCTCCAAACCCAGGTGGCGGATGTTTTGTTTCGCTGCTGTCATTTCGCAAAGATACCGTAACTAAATTTATTGCCAATGAAGCGCAGCAATGAATGGTTAACGAGGGAGAAATTATACGGATAAGGCGCATTTTATAAATGTTTGATTTTATGGAGGGCATTTAATAAGGGACAGTATAGTAATGAATGTTTTGTGTAGCCTTTAAGAAATTGTCTTAAAAAATTACTACCCTAAAAGCGTTTATTTCCCCACTTTAGCAATTGTGCTGAAAAATTGGGACAATTCCTTTCAAATAATAACCTGTTTTTTTTAATGCGGTAAAAAAAAGGCAGTTTTACGAGTGATAATTAAGTAAAAAAACTGATGGTGTGGAGGAAAACTCAATAAATTTTCTCTTTTTGTTCCGTAATTTTACTATGGGTAAAAAATATTTTAACCACGATTTCCGCTGTTGTACCGTATAATTACTGTAATTTGTCGAAGTTTTTCGACAAATTTTTAGAAAAAAATTGCGGAAGTACTTTTTTTCCCTTTACTTTGCTATCACAAACAGGTTATACTGTTTTCTTCAATTGAGTATCCCTTAAAAAAAGCCCTCAACATCCACCTATTTTAAATCTGATTTATTTAATTCAAAAAAATAACAGATGGACAAAAAATGGTATCTGGTAAGCTCTAAACCACAGCGGGAAAAAAAATTAGCGGCAACATTATCAAAAAAGAAGATTGAACACTTTTATCCTCTAAACAGGATTGAAAAAACAGAACGGAATAAAAAGAAAATTTCTTTTGAATCCCTGTTTTCTTCTTATGTGTTTGTGTATATTTCTGAAGCAGAAATAGCCACAGTAAGGAGCATTGATTCTGTAGTTAATTTTGTTTATTGGTTGGCCAGCCCTGTAACCTTTAAAGGAGATGAAATTGAAACAATGCGATCTTTTATAACTCAATTTTCCAACATTTATTTAACCAAGGCAACTGTAGAAGTTACCGGACGTATTGAAGCAGTGCGGGAATACCATCGCAATAGCAGTAATGTACAAACAGATACAGCTGCTGTTGTAAAAGATAGTTATAAACTATTGCTTCCTTCAATGGGGTACACGTTGGTAGCGGAAAAAGAAAATTCAGCAAGCGATGTATTTACCTTTGGTTTTGAAGGAATGCGAATGGGATTATAAAAGACGTTTTTATTGACGAGGTTATTTTTTTATAATTGATAATTTTCCTTTCAGAAAAAATAGTAAAACAATCATTAGGCTGTGGTGCTTATGACAGTGATTATCCAAAGTATGAAATACGAAAAATGATCTTCATTACAAGATTTGTAGTTTACATTCCAGAAATTGATACTACTAAAATTGATAGAAACATATGGGTTAAGTGTAGTCAATAAGTTTATTTTAACTCCTCTTGCAAATCAAGAAAATCTTTTAATCCCTTC
>JANYFI010000379.1 GCA_025362765.1 Ferruginibacter sp.
TATTTGCAATGGCTTTATCCATCAGTTCTTTACCACCTTCCATTTTTATGATGATGTTATAAATGCTTAGTTTATTGCCATTAACGGGATACACGGCCATCGTTTTCTCCGTATCATATCCGTCACCTTGTTTGTTGATTACCGGCGCGGTAAACTTACCAAAGTAAATACCCATTCGTGCAGCCAGCCATGATCCTTCCGTATCCTTTGCCATAGGTGAATATACTTCAAAACTGCTCCCCTTTATATTGTGTTCTATAATCGTCTTTGCCCTATCAGAAAGTTTCAGGTAACTATCGCCTGCATCTGCAGCATTGATGATAACATGTACATGCAAATTATATTCAGCCTCCATCTTCTTCAGGTTTTTCGTTGGTGCATCCATCGTTAAGGGATGTTTATCAGTAAACACCTGTAGCGCTTTAGTAAACTGATCTGGCGTTATCTTTTTTGCGGCCATCAGCTTTTGTAAAGAATCAATAAACGCCACCTGTTGCTTAATTAATTCCTGCAGGTGAACGGTGGAAACTGCAGAAGAACTTAAGTCTTCGTCAGATGGCAATTTTATAAATCTTAACCCAAATCCATCATCATTGGTAAAGTTTTTTTTCTGCGCATTCAATGCAGTCGTGCCATTGGTATAAAAATTTTCTGAACAGTAATCCCGTTCCTTTTCCGGCACATTGATATCGGCACAGCCTGGCAGCATACTGATGTTTATATCTCCGGCAACTGCTTTACCGGCATGTGACACATTGGTAAATAAGGGCGCCATAGACGATCGTACCGCATCAAATACCTTATTTCGCAATGCCGCTTCACAATCAGATCTGGTGCGGGCCTGTTCTTCTGCATCGAATGTTTTTGCATAAATTGTTGCATCGCAATTGCAGCCGGGTAAAGTGGCCGACTGGGCATATTGGGGTTCCCTGTAAAAATGTCCGCTGCCTGTAATAGCCGCCACGCCTAAATCTTCGCCATTTCCTTTAGATGATATTACCTGCGCAAAACCGAAGATGGTAAATGCCACTTCACCCGCAGTAAAGGTTGTAAAATGAATGTGCATCGGTTTAATTGTTTCTTTATCCCTGGAATGCCAGGCTGGTGCTGTAATACCATAGCCTTCATTTTTTAATGTTACACTGCTTGAATTATCGGATGTTAACGTGTACAAATCATAGTCATTGCCATCGCCATTCAGGTCAATAAAAGCCGCATCTCCATACCCATACCCCTGTGGCGGATACAAGGCAAAATGATGACTTCCTGTACGGGGATGAATAAACCAGTAACCATGCGCATCATCAAATTTGAATAGGGGCTTTTTAACCGAAATGGTAATTGCTTTATAGTGGCCGTCAGTGGGTGTAATGGTAGCCGTAAAGCTGCCCATCTGCCCATAACTTGTATTGATAAATAAACAACCGGATATAACAACCCGCAAGATTAAAAATATTCCGTTCATTTCTTTTGATTGAAAGATGAGCAATATGGCCGGTTAAAAACTACCAGGAAATATTCCTGTACTTACAGCTTACGGTACTGATAAACAATGAACCAATTGCTAATAAAAAAGTTCCTTTGTGCCGGTAATTGTTACAACCGGTTAATGTTTTACAAATTCTACCCGGCGGTTATTGGCCTTTCCTTCCATGGTTTTGTTATCCGCAATTGGTTTGCTTTCGCCATAGCCCTTTGCCGTTAACCTGGCGCCATCAATACCCATGCTGATGAGTTGTGTACGTACCGCATCTGCCCTGGCTTGTGACAATGTTTGATTGGCTGCATCATCGCCATCACTATCTGTATGGCCGCCAACTTCAAATTTTATTTCAGGATTGTCTTTCATTATCCGCACAATACCGTTCAATGCACCCATACTTTCCGGTTTTATCGCGGCTTTATTCACATCGAAATTAATGCCGTGTGTTACAACCTTTGTATCAGTAAACTTCTTACCCAGCATGTTCATACCAGCGCCTTTTGCAATGCGGAAATTGTTTAGTACAATTGGCCTGTCCATATCGCCTATTCCTTCAATATCAAAAGCATGTGGAGCAATGCCCAGGTTAGGTACTACCAACACCCGATATTGATCTACATAAACTTTTAACTGGTTCTTTTTAAAAGCAATGGCAACATGGTGCCAGCTATTATAATGACTTTCGCCTTTTATATCATCAGCAAAGGGACTGCTTAGGTCAATGTTTTGTGATTCGACCGTAACGCCTGCCGCCTCATGATCCAGCGTAACACTTCCCAATGCATTATTGCCTGTTTTTGCATCACTGGTGTTGTTATAAAAATAAATATGCGGACCATATGAACCATTGAAATACCAGTCAAACTCTATGGTAAATGCATCTGAGAAATAAATAGGGCTTTTTATCAGCGGCGATACGTGCACAAAATTACCTTCTGTCAACAGGAATGATCTCTGCCCGCCAACTGCATTCATTACCGCCTGCCCGGCACCAAGGTTCCAGTGAGCGGGAAACTCTCCTTCCTGGTCATCTATAAAAGCATCTTCAAAAACCACCGTATCCCCCGCAATAAAATCGTAGTTGTTGTAT
>JANYFI010000382.1 GCA_025362765.1 Ferruginibacter sp.
CAGGAACCGCTCAGAATGGTTACCAGTTTTTTAAACCAGTTACAAAAAAAATATGAAGCAAAACTTGATGAAACCGGTCGCATTTATATTGGGTTTGCGGTAGACGGTGCGGTAAGGATGCGAAAAATTATACTGGACTTGCTGGAATACTCAAGGGTTGGGTGGCAAAAATACCATTTTGAAAAAATAGATATGAACAGGCTACTTACAGAAGTAGCCAGCATGTACAACAATAACACCGAGCAAAAAAAGACACGCATTGTATGGAAGGATATGCCTGAAATCATCGCTGCAAAAATACCGTTACAGCAGCTTTTTCAAAACCTTATAGGCAATGCTATCAAATACCAGCAGCCGGATAATATTCCTGAAATCAATGTTACAGCCACTACCCTAAGCGACTGCTGGCAGTTTGCGGTAGCAGATAACGGCATTGGAATTGACGATGAATATTTCGACAGAATCTTTGTAATATTTCAACGGCTGCATAATAAGAACGAATTTTCCGGCACTGGTATCGGACTGGCTATCTGTAAAAAAATAGTTGACAATCACAGGGGGAAAATCTGGGTAACATCTGAACCATTAAAAGGAAGTACCTTTTATTTTACCATTTCCAGACACGCTTTTGAGATGCAGCCTGCTGTAAATGACAAGTTAACCGGCTGATAGTTTTATAGTAAACAAATGCCAATTATAATCTTATAAATATAGATAACCCAATATCAATAACGATAACGGCAGATCAGGACGGGTGGCACTACACATCATTAAAACCATCACTATTTTTATCTTCTTTTAATTAAAAAAACAGCATTATGGATTACTCCCCCACTCAACATATTTTAATAATTGAAGATAATCCCGGTGACTTTGTTCTGATCCAGGATTATTTGTGCGAGGAATTTAAGACGCCTTCGGTTGACCATGCGCAAACTTTTGCAGAAGCAAAAACCAAGCTACATTCGGGTGTTCATTTTGATACTATTTTGCTTGACCTTTCATTACCTGATGCCAACGGTAAACTATTGGTAACAGAAATGGTAAGGCTTGCAGGCAGCATTCCCATTATAGTATTAACAGGATATGCGGATAAAGAATTTGGTGTAAAAACGCTGGCGTTGGGTATTTCTGACTACCTGTTAAAAGATGAATTAAGTGCTGCTCAATTGCATAAAAGTATCTCTTATAGCAGTGAAAGAAGACGCATTGCCAAAGAATTAAAAGAATCGGAAAAAAAATACCGTAACCTGTTTAATTTAAGCCCCATTCCGATGTGGGTGTATGATGCAGACACTTTGCAGTTTTTAAATATAAATGAGGCTGCCATCGAACATTATGGCTATTCAAAAGCAACTTTTTTATCTATGACGGTAGATGATATAAAACCGCCCGAAGAAGTAACGAAAATGGAGGAGGTTATTACCAGTGCAGAAAATTCTAAAAATTTCAAAAGTATTTACAGGCACCTGAAACAAAACGGGGAACTGATAGACGTAGAAACACAGAGCAGTGAAATAGATTTTAATGACAGAAAGGCCTGCCTGGTATTAAGCAATGATATTACTGCAGATGTTTACCAGAAAAATATTTTAGCTTTTGAAAAGGAAGTATACGAACTCAATGCCACTGATGTTTCTTTCCAGCAAGTCTTGAATAAATTAATTGAAAGTATTGAGCAGATTATGCCTACTTCCTTTTGCTCAATGTTACAGAAAACTGAAAATAACACGCTGCTAAATCTTGCAGGCGGTTCTTTACCCGTGCAATTCCTCGAATCAGTTAATGGATTAACCATTGGCCCGCTGGTAGGCTCTTGCGGAACAGCCATCTTCACCGGGAAAAACACCATTGTATCTGATATTAATACCGATCCGCTATGGGAAGATTACCGGGAATTTGCTCAGCCTTTCGGATTCAAAGCATGCTGGTCGGTACCGATAAAAAAAAGCAGTGGAAAGGTGATTGGAAGCCTGGCGGCATATTTCAAAAATATAAAACATCCGCAATCTTACCATATCAATTTGCTTGAAAGGGCTGCCAGCCTGGTGGGTATATTGATTGAAAACAGGGATGCTGCAGAAGACATCTCCCAATCGAACGAAAGATACAACGCAGTGGCAAAAGCTACCAGCGACGTTGTATGGAACTGGGAACTCACAAGCGATAAAGTGATCTGGAACAAAGGCCTTGAAGCAATATTGGGTTATCATGAATTGAATGATACAACGTATGGCCAATGGTGGAGCAGCAAAGTGCATCCGGACGACGTGGAAAGAGTTACCGAAAGCATCAACCAGCACATTCAAAATAAAAGTGTAAAATGGCAGGCAGAGTACCGCTTTTTGTGCGCAGATGGTATGTACAGGTATATATTCGATTCAGGATTTTTATTACTGGATAAAGCAAACGCCGCCACACGTATGATTGGTGCCATGCAAGATGTAACAAGACAAAAAGAAGAAGAGCATCAGCTTAAATTACTGGAGTCGGTTATCACCAATACAAACGATACCGTCATCATCACCGCAGCAGAATCAGCTGATGAATCCACCTCAAAAATTGTGTACGTAAATGAAGCGTTTACAAAAATGACCGGCTACACTGCAGCTGAAGTAATTGGAAAAACGGCCGATATATTGCAGGGTGCAAAATCTGATAAAAAAGAATTACTCCGTTTTGCAGAAGCCATGAAACGGTGGGAACCAGCCGAAATTACCATCATCAACTATAAAAAAAACGGTGATGAATTCTGGAACAACATTTCTGTTAGTCCCGTTGCCGACGGAAAAGGCTGGTACACCCATTGGATAGCCGTTGCAAGAGATGTAACGGATAACATCAGACGAGACCAGGAAATCACAAAAGCCATTATGAAAGCGCAGGAAGAGGAACGGTCGCAAATTGGCGCTGAGTTACACGATAATGTAAACCAGATACTGGCCGGCGTATTGCTAAATCTGGGCATGACAAAAGTAAAACCCCCTGAGGAACAAAACAGCTGGATAAATGGATCAATAAGCAATATACACCTTGCCATCAGTGAAATAAGAAAGCTGTCGCATCGCCTGGCGCCTGTGTCTATTGATGACAACTCTTTGAAAGAAACTTTTACCACGTTGCTAAAAAGCATCAATGTAAATAACCAGTATCAGATAAATTTTGTTATTAAAGAAGTAGACGAAATTGACATCAGTGGCGATATACAATTGAATTTATACCGCATATTACAGGAGCAGCTGAACAATATTATGAAGTATTCAAAAGCTACATTTATTGATGTGTCGTTACTGCTTGAAAACAATGCAATACAGCTAAGAATTTACGATGATGGAATTGGATTTGATCCCAAAGCCAGTAGAACAGGTATCGGGTTGGGTAATATAAAAAAACGCTGCCAGCTATTTTCAGGTAATTTCTTTTTAAGGTCATCGGCAGGCAATGGTTGCGAAATAATTGCTGAAATTCCACTGTAAAGCAGCTGATTTATTATTCATCATTTATTAAAATGTTTTAGTAGATGGAGTGTAACAAGCTGGCTGCCCGAAAATTTATTTTTCTTCATGGTAATCATTTTCGGTATTGATATTCCAAATAGTATTTCTATCGCCACCGTTTGTTAAATGCTGAACGGCTTCCATGGCCGTAAGCATGCTATGATAGCTGTTATTGTATTTGTGCATACCATTGCGAATGCAGTATAAATTTGAAATAGTGTTAAGGTACGTTTTCACTTCATCAAAACTATTGTACGTGCCGTGGTATGAAGGATATGCTTTTAATACTTTTATTACTACTGCATCATTTACATCTTTCTCATCAATCAGCCCGGTTTCTTTTATTTCATTGATGCGCTGGCGCAATAATCAACTCATCAGTCTGTAGCCAGAATGCTTCGGAATCATTGCAAAAAAACTCTACGCCTATCCATACTTTACCAGGGTACTTGATCATATGGGAACTCAAGTTATTAAAAAATTGAACCCTGCCGGCTTTTATCCCTTTGTCCTGCAAATTAATCCAGTTGTCTTTTACCATTTTTTCTCCTGTGGCGCCGTCGGTAAAAAGTAATTTATCAAGCGGCAATCCAAGAATCAAAAAGTCCCTGTATTGTAATCCTTCAGCGATGGTGGCAATGTGTTCCGGGATATTTAATCCGGCCGATCGTGACAACAAATATTTTACCGGCATGGTTAAAAAAAACCTCTCCTGCTATTAGTTTTGCAGATCCGTCCAGGATGTTTTTAACAGTTACAGTCATCATTTTCCCCAAGAAATCAAACCGAATTTTTACTACCTCTGTATTCAACATGATTTTACCGCCATTTTGCACAATAGCGTCGGCTACGATTTTCCACATTTTCCCCGGACCATAGACGGGATACATAAACTGCTCAATTAAACTGGTACTGATACCCTTTTGAGTGAGGCTTTTATCCTTTGCAAAAAACGACCTTATCGCATTGGCCATCACTTTTGAAATATCCAGGTCTTTTATCCGCTGTTTGCCACACTCTGCGGGAATATCGTCACATGGTACACCCCATACCTTTTCTGTATACTCTTTAAAAAAAGTGTGGTACAAATCATTGCCAAAGCGGTTTATAGTTATCGCTATTGTTCAATCAGCTGCTCATTAATAGAGTATACACCAACTTCGCTAATCAAGGGGGTTGCCTTGGCATTGTCAATAATAATTTGAATGTTACCGGCCGTAACCGAAGCAAAACTTAGTATACGCTTTCTTCCAATAGTAGTACCGGCAATTTCTTTTATTATTGCGCCGCCTGCATCCTTCAGGACAATCCTGAAACTGATTACCCGCTGGCCCAGTTGAATTGGCTCCCGCAACACAACGGTATTAATTGCCGTAGGTTCTCTAAATTGAATGCTGAGTACTGTACATTTTTCGTAGGTTGATTGTTTATTGTCCGTGAGCGTTTTTACAATTTTACCTGTGCTGCTATTTCTTATTATTACAGAAGATTTCGCCAGCAGATTATTCGCAAAACTTTGTTCCCGCAATTTTTTGAATCCTATTAATGAAACAGAATCATACTGCGTGATCAGCCCTCTTCTGTCAGGTGGCACATTCAGTAACATAGTTGCCCCTCTTCCCACCGATTTCAGGTACAGGTTAAATAGTGTTTCAGCAGATTTTACTTTTTCATCTTCTTCCTTATGGTAAAACCAGCCCGGCCTGATGCTGACATCGCATTCTGCCGGTATCCATTTTTCTCCAAAGATATTTCCGCTGTTCAACGTATCTGTTGACGGGGCGCCCGCGCCGGCACTAAACCCTGACACATTCAATAAATTCCAGTTGGTGGTACCTGCAACACCATTCTCGTTTCCTACCCACCTTATGTGCGGACCAATATCACTAAACACTACCGTATTGGGCGATAATTTTTTGATAGTTTCTCTGAACAATGGCCAATCGTATACTTGCTTTTTGCCATTGGGACCTTCGCCATTGGCTCCATCCCACCAAAATTCCGAAATAGGACCATAGTTAGCAAAAATCTCCTTCATCATGTTTACAAAAACTTCATTGTATGCCGACGTACCATATTTAGGATGGTTACGATCCCAGGGCGACAAATAGACACCGAACTTTAATCCATACTCTTTACAAGCCAGCGACAATTCTTTTACCACGTCGCCTTTACCATTTCTCCATTTGCTTTCTCTTACAGTATGGGTTGAATATTTGCTTGGCCATAAACAAAATCCATCGTGGTGTTTGGCTGTTATGATGATGCCTTTTGCACCGGAGGCCTTGGCTAATCTAGCCCACTGGCGACAATCCAGATTCGTTGGGTTAAAAATATCTTCCGGTTCATCGCCATGCCCCCACTCTTTATCGGTAAAGGTATTAGGACCAAAATGGGTAAACCAATAATACTCTGTTTCATGCCACGCCAGTTGCGAAGCAGTCGGCAACGGAGCGACTTGCTGCGCCATAGCTGCCATACAAAAAAAAAGTAGTAAAAAAGTCAATGGTTGTTTCATATACTGAAATGATTAAGAAGTTGAGTATTAAAAAGATAAAATATAAAACTATGATGTCGCACTTTATCAATTATCCATTAACTAATCGCCCTGTCCAAATGGGTATACCCTCCGTCCACATGTATCAGTTGTCCGGTAGTG
>JANYFI010000416.1 GCA_025362765.1 Ferruginibacter sp.
TACTCCTGCATATCTTCTTTGCTTACGTACGATACGCCTGTAGCCAAGCCTTCTTTGTTGGTCGTTACTTCCCTTGCCATAGCATTTACAACCAAGTCTACATTGCCGGTAGCAATGGCTGGTTTTATCAATACGGAGGAAGAAGAGAAATCGGCATATATTTTACAAGATCGGCCGCATTGGGCACAATAAAAGCAAGAGCCACGTTCTTTATTAATTGCTTTTGTAAGAATAGACAAACGCGATGGGATTACGGGGATGTTTAACTCCTTGGCAGCATTTTTTAAAAATATTTCGTGCAGCCTTGGCTTTGGGGGTGGTAAAAAAATACCATCCGGGTCGTTGGGCAATCCTTCGTTGGTGCCGAACACGCCAATTAAACGGTCTACTTTATCGTAGTATGGCTTAACGTCGTCGTAGCTTATAGGCCAATCATCGCCCAATCCATCTTCGCTATGGCCTCTAAAATCTTTAGGCCCAAAACGAAGGGAAATCCTGCCCCAGTGGTTGGTACGACCGCCTACCATACGGGCACGCCACCAATCCCATTGGGTGCCTTCTGCGTGTGTGTAAGGTTCGCCTTCAATTTCCCAGCCATGATAACAACCATCAAAATCGCCAAAGGGTCGCAGCTTTGTACTGGCACCGCGCCGGGGAGATTCCCATGGTTTTTTTAATTGGGCCGAATGGATGGCAGGGTCAAAATTAGCGCCTGCTTCCAAAAGGCAAACTTTTAAGCCAGCGTTGGCCAAAGTATAAGCCGCCATACCGCCACCGGCGCCACTACCTACAATAACTACATCATATTGTTTCGGTGTTTTTTTAATTTGCAAACTATCGCCCATGTAAAATTTTATTTAGTCTTAATAATAAGATGAAAAGAAAAAATTTGTATATGGAAAAATACAACAGTTTTGGCTGATATTAGCAGGTGGGTTAAATTTTTACATTTTTGGAAGGAAAAGTATTGTCTGCTGGAGGTATTTATTAAACAGTTTAATTTAAAGAGGAAGTTTCTATAATTTATTAGCGCATTGTTTTACCTAATGGGCTAATAAAAATGGTTTTTACCGTAAGGTTCAATCATTCTGTTTTTTAATGCTGTGAGTTAATTTAGGTTCACGGTTAATGCGTTTAAGTTAAGGGTTGTTCCTTTTTTACCTATCCCCAAACCCTTTGCAAAGGAGAAGGGAGCTTAGCCCCTGCGGCTAGAAAACGTTAAGTTAACGCAATGGGATTTACAATATTCAAAACTGGGCCTTTCATTTAACGGACAAGGTAGCAAGTTGAGGAAGCGTACCAAAAAGGTATGCCGTAGAAGGGGGTGACACAACGATGATCACCATGGCTGCTGTATTGGGGCGGACAACAATGCTACTTTTAGCAACCGGCCATTTTAAGAAACGCGTACCTAAATACTAATGCAAGCAATAAACATTTAATTTTGCAGGATGGAAAAAGAAAAGATCCGTATAGATAAATATTTATGGTCCATACGGTTGTTTAAAACCAGGAGCCAGGCGGCTGATGCCTGTGATAATGGAAAGGTAAAATTGAAGGGCGATAATATTAAAGCCTCGAAGCCAGTGGTGGTTGGGGATGAATACGAAGTAAAGACGGAAGGTAAAAGATGGGTTATAAAAGTGATGGCGCTACTGGGCCATCGGGTGCAATACAGCGAGGCAATTACATATTATAGTGATATTACACCTGCTGATGAGCTGGACAGGATAACTTTTCAGGCAGCTACTTTTAATACTGGCAAACGCCAGAGCAAGGTGGGGCGCCCTACTAAAAAAGACAAGCGGGATATTGATGGCTTTATGGATTTTTGATGCGCTATATTTTTTACTTTTTTAATTTACACAATGAAGATTGATATTATAAGTGTAGTGCCTGCTTTGCTGGATAGCCCGTTTGCGCATTCTATAATGAAACGTGCAAAAGAGAAAGGCTTGCTGGAAGTAAATTGTCTTAACCTGCGTGACTATACTAAATACGCCCGGGCTCAGGTAGATGATTACCAGTTTGGCGGCGGCGCAGGCATGGTGATGATGATTGAGCCATTGGTAAATGCCATTGAATGCCTGCAGAAAGATACTACTTATGACGAGGTTATTTTTTTGACGCCTGATGGGGAAACGTTTGACCAGCACATTGCCAACGAGCTTTCTT
>JANYFI010000644.1 GCA_025362765.1 Ferruginibacter sp.
CTGTTCAAGATAATTGGGATTTTTTTTCATGCCAGGTAAGGTTTCATTTTTTATAATGCTGGCAGGGATGTTCCAGTAAGGGCTAAATACAATATATTTTACCTCTCCGTTAAAAATGACAGTGTGATGTTCGTATTTACCAACAACAACGTTCATGCTGAATACAATGCTGTCTTGCTCGTAAACATGTAGTTTGTATTCAGGTATATTTATTACCAGATAATTATTTTTCAAATCTACCGGAACCCAGCGGCTCCGTTCCATGTTTACCAGTATTTGTTCAATCCTTTTGTCGAGTGGATAATTCATTTCTGCCAGCAAAACAGCATTCAATATTCCATCTTCCTTATATCCCAGCCGGTGTTCAAAATTTTTAATGCCTTCCTGCAACTGCCCGTCAAAAATGTCAGACTGGTTATTTTGTTGCAGGTCACCCAATAAAAACAACCTTTGCCGTATTGCCGAAATTGTTGCAGCGGAATCATTTAACCGGTATGTTTTTTTATCTGCTTTGATTGGTATGAATGGCGCCTGTTCTTTTAAATTGTTATATTTTTTAAGGTACTCCTTTAATAAATCATACTGCCTGAAAACGGGTATATGTTGCATAACATTCCTGCTGCTTACCAGCGAATCAAGCAGGGCTTGAGCAGTGATTTTTTTTCGGGGTAACAACCATTCTGTTGAAAGAGATTGTTTTTCGCTTAAACCCTGCCATACTGTTTTAGCGTAAGCCAGGTATTGTGAAGTCAGCATAAGTTCGGCATTTGGTGAAATTTTATTTGAGCCTTCTTCCGTTTCCATCAGCGTGATAAATGCTGGTTTATATGGAACAACATCTGGTACGCCTTCTTCACTGATATTTATTATCCTGTTGTATAAATTTTGTGCCGGTTCTATCATACCATTCTCATCATACCAGGCGTAAGCAAAATGCCGGTTTTTGTAAAATGCTGTAATGTCTTTTTCAAAGATTTTGAATTTAGGGAAACTGTCAAGAAATTTTATTATGACGCTACTGTCAAAAGTAATCGCAGCCTGGTTACTGAAGTTCCCCTGGATACCCATTTCGTTTGCTGTATCTTTTAAAACAGTGTCTTTAGTGGACGAAATGGTTGTTGTAGCAGTATTATTGCAATTAGTGAAGGTGATGCTTATAAAAATAACTGTTATGAATAATGAATTGAAAGAATGCTTTGCCATAGAATAATATTTTACCTGGAATTTAAAGTATTTAACCTAAAATAAGACGTAAAAAAACTCACGCACTGTAAATTTAAACTTTCTAATAAGATGTTTAATCAGCAATATTACAATGACATGGCGATGGAGAGATTGGTTTGATTACCGCTTTTTAATTAAAGAAAAAAATTAGAACAAAAAAAACCGCCCCGTTAACAGGGGCGGTTCACTTAATATTTTGAACAGGTTTACTCTGCAGTTACTTCAAACTCAACTTCAGTTTCGTTGCCGTTACCAAAATCAATTTTCGCTTTAAATGTACCTAATTCTTTTACTTCATCAAGGATGGTGATCCGGCGACGGTCGATTTCGTAGCCTTTTTGTTCTTTAATTGCACGTGCAATTTGAACAGAAGTTACACTACCGAAAATTTTGCCCGTGGTACCTGTCTTAGCACCAATTTTCAATGGTGCGCTGGTTAATGTCGCAATAACGATGTTCAGTTCAGCCAACAATTTAGCTTCTTTTTTCGCTTGCTGCTTCACTTTTTCTTCCCGTTGTTTAAGGTTACCAGGACTAGCTTCAATAGCCAGTTTGGAAGGAATTAAAAAGTTACGGCCATACCCATTTTTTACTGTTACCAGTTCATTGGCTCCGCCAAGGTTGTTTACATCCTGTATTAATATTACCTGCATGTTGTGTGCATTTTTACCCAACCACGCCACAAGCGTGACTTTCTCCATTGAAGGGTTAGGGTGGTTTGAAAAAATTGTTTCTTTTATATATTCTCTTTATTCCTTTTAGGAACCACGAGCTATTTCAATAAATCGGTAACGTATGGTAAGATGGCCATTTGACGGGCTTTCTTAACTGCATCACTCACTTTACGCTGAAACTTTAAAGAGTTACCTGTTAAACGGCGGGGTAATAATTTACCTTGTTCGTTCAGGAATTTTTTTAAGAATTCGGCATCTTTATAATCGATATAATGAATGCCCATCTTCTTAAAGCGGCAATATTTTTTTGGACGCTTTTCAGCTTTAATTGCTGTGAGGTATTTGATCTCGTTTGGTTTTGCCATGATTTATGCCTCCGCTTTTTCTGTTGGTGAATATTTTCCGCCACTTCTCTTTTTGGTGTTGTAATCGACGGCG
>JANYFI010000437.1 GCA_025362765.1 Ferruginibacter sp.
TACAGATTATCTGTTTCATTGTGGTACTATCTCCCACAACATTTGGCATTACCGATGACGCTTTACCAGCCCGCATTTCCTTCTTAATAGTAGGCGTCTGGTGGATCGGTTTTTCGCTGATACCTTTTTACCTGCTGCCAAAAGGCTTGCCCAATGAAGGTTCGCACAAGTACAATGTGTTTACCGGCGGCTTTAAAGAATTGATAAAGGTGTGGCATAATTTAAAGCATCTGCCATTATTAAAAAGATTTTTACCAGCTTTCTTTTTTTACTCAGTAGGTGTGCAAACCATCATGCTGGTAGCGGCTAATTTTGGCGCCAAGGAATTAAAAATGCCGGAAGAAAGTTTAATCAGCATCATTTTAATTATTCAGCTCGTGGCGATTATCGGCGCTTCTTTCACGGCAAAACTTTCTGGTAAATATGGCAACACAAAAGTATTGGCCGGCATTGTTTTTATCTGGTCGCTTATATGCGCTGGTGTTTATTTTGTTACCAACTCCACGCAGTTTTATGTGGCGGCAGTATTTGTGGGCATTGTAATGGGCGGCGTGCAATCCCTGTCGCGTTCTACCTATTCAAAATACATTCCGCAAAACATTCCTGATACCGCTTCCTATTTTAGCTTTTATGATGTTACGGAAAAACTATCCATTGTAGTAGGATTATTCACCTTTGGTTTTGTCGAATCATTCACGCATGAAATGCGCGATTCCGCTTTGGTGCTGGATGGATTTTTTGTGATTGGTTTATTACTGCTGGTTTCATTGTCTGTTTTTGAAACACGCAAAAATTCAGCCACCGCTGTAATGTCTTAACTGATTATAAAATGAAGCAGGTAATTACTGAACGCTCGGGGTGTTAATTTCACCAGCTTACTTACTGAACAATTATCTTTTCAACAGCACTCGAATTATCTCCAATAAATTTTACCAGGTAGATACCTGCAGCCAATCCGTTCACCGGTATTTTCATACTGCCTGACTGTCCCGAAATATTTTGTTTTACAACAAGGCTACCATTGGTGCTCACGACTTCTATGGCCCTGTACACCGCATTTTCAAGGTAAATTTGTATGCTGCCATTGGTGATAACTGTGGGTGCTATTAAGCTGCTGCCCGTGGTATTTATTTGCAATTGAATGGTATTAGAATAAGTATAACTTCCATCCGTGTCAACTATTTTAAGCCGGTAAAAAACATTACCGCTGAAACGAAAATTATGTAAATAATGATAGTTGTTGGCAGTTGAATTTAATAAGGGCTGCACCGTACCCGCATATGAAAAAGCGCTGCCGTTTAAACTGTATTCAACTTCGTATGCACGAATATTTTGTTCGGCAACCGTCTGCCAATGCAGGTTTACGCCCCATGGCACTGAAACGCCATCAAATAGTACCAGTGTTACCGGTAAAGGTGTTGACGCATTTAGCCGGTATACCGTATTAGCGGTAATAGATACCACGTAAGCTTCGCCAACTTCAGTTTCGCCAAAATCAACCATCCCCGCAGGCGACAAAATTTGCGTGGTGGTAAGCCAGCCACCTGAACCATCGGGCCTGGTTAAATAAAATGTACCTGAATAAAAATCGGCGCTGATATTATAGCCCTGCAATGCCGGATAAGCTGCGCCCCTGTAAACGATGCCTCCGATGACCGCCGCAGCTGGATTTTGAGTAGGATAATTATACACCGGGAAAACATAATTCGCTATCGGTCCACAGCCTGTTGTATTGTAAGTATTGTTAGCTTCATAACAATGCCAGCCATAGTTTACGCCTGCCGCCGCTGCTGCTGCACGAAAATTAATTTCTTCAAAAGAATCCTGCCCTACATCTCCTATCCACATATCATTGGTAAGGCGGTCAAAGCTCCAGCGAAAGGGGTTGCGTAAACCAAGATCGTAAATTTCGTTGCTAAAAGGATTGCCAGCGGGAATAGAATAGTTCACGCTTCCGTTGGGTGTATTCACATCCAGGCGCAACATTTTTCCCAGCAACACCGCTGTATTTTGTGCATTGTTGGGCACATCGCCTCCGCCTCCACCATCGCCGGTAGACAAATAGAGGTAGCCATCTGCTCCAAAATGCAATTCCCCCCCGTTGTGATTGGAGTTGGTGGGATGTGGTATGGTAAGAAAGACAAGCTTAGACGTTGCATCGGCAACATTGGGATCACTGCTTACATGATACCTGGCCAGTTCCAGGTCACCTGCCGTATTGGTGTAATAAACAAAGAAAAATCCATTGGTTGCATAATTGGGATGAAACACCATGCTAAGTAAACCTCTCTCCCCTCCATAGTTTACGCCAGACACCGCCAAAAAATTGGATAGAAAATTAAAAGCAGCATCATATACTTTTATGGTGGCACTTTGTTCCACAATAAAAATACGGTTACTGCCATCTCCGGCATTTACTAATTGAATAGGAGAGCTTAAACCTGTAGAGATAACTGGCGTAAGAGACAACGCCGGCTGGGCAACCATTTTACTCGTAAAAGAAAAAAAAATTGAAAATAGTAGCGGGGTAAGTAGCCTGTATTTTAAAGTAGTGTTAGCAGCATGCATGGCATTTAATTTTGTTGGTGTATTTGAACTACACTGCAAAACATATGCCGCTAATTTTTACTATAAAAAATTCCGAAGGCCTGCTTTTATGTTATTTTTACAACATTTTTTTTGGCTTTGATATCCTATTTTTGAA
>JANYFI010000441.1 GCA_025362765.1 Ferruginibacter sp.
AAAGACAGTTACCACGAAAAAATTGTAAGCAATATCCAGGAGATAAAAGCCCGTAAAGGAAAAGTAATTGCCATCATTACCGAAGGCGATGAAGTAATACCCGGACTTGCAGACGATGTGTTTTTTGTGCCGCCTGCGGATGAAATTTTGGCGCCAATGCTGAGTTGTATTCCTTTACAACTGCTTTCTTATTATGTAGGTATTGCCAAAGGGGTGGATGTAGATAAGCCGAGAAATCTGGCAAAAAGCGTTACGGTAGAATAGGTATTTTAATGGATAATTTTTTAATGGATAATTGATAATTTTTTAAATGATAATTTATGGTGCCATTACCAGAACTATTTGTAGCTACTTCTTTTTTTAAAATGCATTAAAACGGCAACAGGAATTAACTCCATTGCAAACGGAAAAAAATTACCCGTTCTTCCATTATCAATTATCAATTATTTAATTATCAATTAACTTA
Source organism: Ferruginibacter sp. (assembly GCA_025362765.1). GTDB lineage: Bacteria > Bacteroidota > Bacteroidia > Chitinophagales > Chitinophagaceae > Ferruginibacter. The sequence goes on from JANYFI010000441.1 coordinate 467, forward strand.
TGAACATCATAAAGAAGCACGAAGTAAATAAACTGGGATACGATTTTGTAGAAGCTAAATATATTCCCGCCGGAAAGGATGAATACTACCTGCGGAATATTCAAAATACCGCAGACACCGTTTACCGAAAATTAACCTCGCAGGAAATTGAAGTGCTGGTACACAACCGCAATACATCCGACAACTGGGACTTGATTTTTGTATCCTCTTTTTTTAATGCCGAGCTGGTAAAAAACTGTAAATTTTACGGCCTTGTACGCATTGGTAACCTGGAACCTTTTTACCTGGAATTTCATAACCTGCGCATGCCCGTAGGGTTGTACAACAGTACTATCATCAGTTGCGATTTTGGCAACAATATCTGCATTGACAATGTAAATTATTTAAGTCATTATATTATAGGTAACGAAGTAATGATTGCCAATGTAAATGAAATTGCCGCTACTGATAAAGCTAAGTTTGGCAATGGCATTATTACCGAAGGAGAAGCAGAAGATACAAGGGTTTGGATGGAATTGTGCAATGAAAACGGTGGCAGAAAAGTATTGCCCTTTGATGGTATGTTACCAGGCGATGCGTATATGTGGAGCAAGTATAGAACCGATGATATTTTACTGGATAAATTCAAGGCGTTTACCCTGCAGAAATTTGACAGCCGCCGTGGGTACTATGGTAAAATAGGTGACCGTACGGTAATAAAAAATTGCCGGATAATAAAAGATGTTTGTATTGGATCGGATGCTTATTTAAAAGGCGCCAATAAATTAAAAAACCTCACCATCAACAGTGATGCGGAAAGAACTTCGCAAATAGGCGAAGGTTGCGAACTGGTGAACGGCATTGTTGGTTATGGCTGCCGTATTTTTTACGGCGTAAAGGCGGTACGTTTTGTAATGGCCAGCCATTCGCAGTTAAAATACGGTGCCAGGCTGCTGAACTCTTACCTGGGCAACAATTCCACCATCAGTTGCTGCGAGGTATTGAATTCGCTGATATTTCCTGCACACGAACAGCATCATAATAACTCGTTTTTATGTGCATCTGTATTGATGGGGCAAAGTAATATGGCGGCCGGCGCCACTGTTGGCAGTAACCACAACAGCCGCAGCGCCGATGGTGAAATCATTGCGGGCCGTGGCTTTTGGCCCGGCCTGTGCGTTAGCCTGAAACACAATTCCAAATTTGCTTCCTTTAATATCCTGGCAAAAGGAAATTTTCCCGCAGAGCTCAATATCCCTTTTCCATTTAGTTTGATAAGCAACGATGTTGCCAGGGACGTACTGGTTATAATGCCTGGTTATTGGTTTATGTACAACATGTACGCAATGGAACGCAATGCCTGGAAGTATGCGGACCGTGACCGGCGCACAGATAAAATTCAACTGCTTGAATATGATTACCTGGCGCCGGATACTATCAACGAATTATTTAGCGGCCTGCAATTACTACTTATACTAAATCCCAATGAAGAAGGCATAGCGGAAACTACCGGCTTTGAAAATACGAGCCGTACCATTGAAATTGTAAAAGTGCCGCAAGCCATTGCACTGTTCAAAGAACTGATTCGCTATTATGGAACGATGCAATTACTCAATCATTTTATCCTTGGTAAATTCAGCCACTTTGAAGAATTTAAAAAGACCTTGTCGGCTAAAATACAGCGCAGTCAATGGATCAACATCGGCGGACAGCTGATACAGCAAAGCGAAGTAGAAGGCCTGAAAAGAAATATAAAAAATGGCAAAGTAAAAAGCTGGGAGGAAGTGCACGATTTTTATGTAACGGAAGGTGCCAATTACCCTAAAGATAAATTATACCATGCCTATACTTCTTTGCTGGAAATACTGTCGATTACGCCCCGCCAGTTTACGGCTGAATTTTTTACTGAGTTATTGCAACAGGCCGTAGAAACAAAAAACTGGATGTGCCACGAAATATACGAATCAAGGGCAAAAGATTATACCAATCCCTTCAGACAAATGGTATATGACACCACTGACGAAATGAACAAAGTGGTGGGCAGCCTCGAAGATAATTCTTTTATTCAGCAGCAAACCGGCAGGTTGGATGAATTTAAAAAACAGGTAAGGTCGGTTACCAAAAAACTAAAACTATAAATATTCTGTGAAAAAAATTATTGTAATTGCTGTGTTGCTAATGGCGGGTAAAATTGCCTTTAGCCAATCTGTTGCTGAAATGAAAAGGGTGTTGGATACTACACATGACCCAATAGGTTATGTAAAATACCGCTTAAAGAAAAAATATAAAATTGATACGGTGGCAATCATGAGCAGCTCTTCCTTTTTGGGTTTGCCTGACAGCCTTGCCTACAAAGGAAAAATTGGTAAAGTATACGGCCCATGGAAAGGCGCCAATTACCTCATTAAAGTATTGGCCAAGGTACCCAATACCTATTACCATGTCAGCCACATCCTGCTGGATACGGTGTTGTTTAAAAAGAATTTTGCCGATTCATTGTCCACCAGCATCATCAATAGAATTCAGGCAGGCACCAGCACCTTTGCAGATATGGCCGCCACTTACAGTGCAGACAGAGCTTCGTCCGGCAATGGTGGCGACCTTGGATGGTTTGTTCGTGGCGCTATGCTACAGCAATTAGATGAAGCCATAGCTGCCCATAAAAAAGGTGACATTTTTAAAGTGTGGACACCAGCGGGTTTGCATATTGTAACAATCAAAGACAATCCAAAAAAAGATGTAGGATTTGCGTTGTTGCTAAGGGTGATACTTTAGTTATGAGTTATAAGGCAAATAAAAATCCCGGTTTTGTAACCGGGATTTTTATTTGCCTCTTTTAGTTGCACGCCTCTGAATCCAAAAAAATTATTAATTCTTAATTTTTAATTAATCCACCTCCTTTCCCGCCTTTAACTTCTCGATCATTCCTTCTACATTTGCTTTATTATCAGGGTCAGGAGCCTGCGTCGAGGCTGCTGTGGCGTATTTCAGGGCTTCCTTAAATTTCGCCTCGCTGCTCAACGCCCTTGCCATGCCCATATTGGTTGTAAACTGGCCCGGGAATTTTTTATAGTTGGCTTTGAACATCGCGACAGCTGCTGTAGTTTTTTTTGCAGCCATCAACTCACGTGCATAGGAGTGTAACTCCTGCATATTTGCCATGGGCACAGCTTCATTCATCACGGCATCTGCTTCTGTTAATTTGCCCATCTTGTTTAGTAATTTGGCTTTTGTACTTAAAGTACTGAAATTCTTTTCACCGATATATTGTCCGGTGATGGAATAATCAGCCCATTGCAATCCTTCCTCCAGGTTGGTGTTATGTTCGGCACACCAGTTGGCCGCCATCATCCAAGGTTTCCAGTCGAATCCCTTGTCGCTTTTTAATTCATTTCTAAAAATGGTCAACTGGTCTTTACTTAAATTTGTCTCTACAGTAAAAGGAAATTGCCATTTCTCCCAGGATAAAACAATGGTGGCGCTATTATCTGTTTGGTTTATGAACTCATATTTTAGTCGTTCAACCGGCTGGTCAATTGATTGCTGTTTTATGGTAACCCGTAAGACATCTTCTTTATCATCATAAAAAAAGCTTCCCCATGAGGTACTGTTTTTTGAAAATATCAGTATGGACTCCTCCTTTCCAATGGCAATAAAAAATCCGTATTTACCCGCAGGTAAATTTTTCCCTTCCACTTTTACATCGTTTGAAAATTCGATGGTGGTATTTTCGTTGGCCCCTGCCCGCCATGGTGCCGCCTTGCTTGTACCAAAGTGTAAGTCAGCAAATCCAAATGGAACGAGTGTACCCCATATTTTACCTTCGCGTCCTTTTACGCCGGGCCGGTCATAATGTATAGTTACATCTGTAAGCCCGATGCGTTCGGACACCGCAGCCTTTTTATTACCTCCGTTAGGCGGCGTGGTAAGTTGCGCCTTTATACACGGCATCATTAGCAATAGGGTTGCCATTACAAGTAGTTGTTTTTTCATATTAATTTTTGGTGTTGAAGTATAAATGTACAAAGCCACCGCAGCAATTGCAATACCTTTTGATAAGTGGTTGCCTTTGCTGATAAAGAATTCTCATCAGCCTAATTAATTAAGGATTATCCCTGCTTATTTTTCAGTTGAAAATTATCCTCTTTCGCAGCCCGTAACATCTGGCCAAAATCCAGCTTTTTACTCATGGCATTTACTGCCATGGCAATGCGTTTGGTTTTAGTGGCATCTGTTTTGGCGCTTTCAATCCATTTGCTGTAATAATGCCGGTGCGATGCAGGAAGTGCTTCAAAATACAGCTTCGCTGCAGGTTCATCATTCAGGCATTCCAGCAACAACGCATTTACTTTATACGGAATGGTATCCAGTTCCAGTTGCACAGATATTGATGCACCCTTTTGCTTTCCGATGGCTTTGCGCAGAGAGGCTTTTAATGCCATAATAAAATCACCTTCTCCCATAGGTATTAATGCGACCCCGCTAATGGAATGCTTATCCAGCAGACCTTTTACGCGAAAAGATTTTCTATTTCCCGGCAATAGTTGTTGGGCCAATGCAGCCGAAATTACAATGTATGTCCAACCGGTTTTTTCACCCTGTTTCCCGAACTTTAGTATGGTAGTTGTAAATTGTATCATGGCGTTGCTGATGCAAATTTCTGCAATTATTTACAAAAACAAAATCACGTTGTTTTAACTTTTGTATGCTTAATTTTATTGCATGAAATCATTGGCTAAAAAAATAATTCTCCTGCTGGTTTTATTTACCGGTACAAAAATTACCGCACAAAATAAATTCAACGATTTTAAGGTAATTGATGACTATGTAAAATCGTTGGGAAGCTTAGATACCCTTAACACCGGAACCATCACTTACATTGTTACTAAAAAATTTCCTGATGATAAAGATAAGGCACGGGCTATTTTTGACTGGATTGCTTATAATATCAGTTTTGATGTAAAGGCCGCCAAAAGAGATGGCAATGAAAAAAATGTGGCAGACGATGTGTTGAAATTCAGAAAGGCAACGTCCTCAGGCTATGCGGCCTTGTTCCAGGATATGTGCAGCGTGGTAAAAATCCGCTGTCTTACGGTGGATGGCTATTTAAGAAATAATGTAGAGCAGTTTACTGAAAAGCCTGAAACATTTAATCATACCTGGAATGTAATTCAACTGGGCATGAGCCCTGAATCCTGGTATTATGTGGACCCTACCTTGGGCAGCGGTATTACGGATGATAAGCTGACTGTATTTACAAAAGAATTTAATGATGCTTATTTTTTTGCTGATAGAAATATTTTTAACTACCAGCACTTACCCGATAACCATGCCTGGTTGCTTGGCCCCGGTACAAAAAGTGTGAATGGCTTTTTTGCAATGCCCCTGGTTAAAAATGCCGCCTATGAATTTGGCATCAGCAACTTTTCTCCCACCGGCGGTTACATCAAGGCCAAACTCAATAACACGGTGCAATTTAGCTGCAGAATATCAGGCAATAAAAATATTGACATAGTAGCCCTGCTGATTGGGGATGATAAAAAAAAGAAAACAAAAACAGTTGACTATACTTTCAGTGGCGGCGAACTGAGGTTTGGCTACAAGTTTACAGAAGAAAACAGTTACCCGGTGACAGTATTAATTAATGGCAAACCTGTGTTGGGGTATTATGTGGAAGCAAACGAGTAGTTTAAATTAATAATTGAGATAATCGATTGCACTGTGTCGAAAACAGGCTTCATTGCTGCTTAAACAACTATTAAACCTATGTCCAAATCTATACGGCTAATTTATTTATTGGTGGCCTGCTTCCTTTGTAAAATTTCCTTTTGCCAGCAAAATGACCTCGCCACCTGGAACAGTAAAAAAGATGTATTAACCAGACAAGACTGGCTGATACATCCGGCAGGTTGTACTGCAGGTATTTTTAGCAGCGCCGATAAAAAAAATATTATCCTGTACAACGGTCTGGTCAAAAGAACCTTTCTGCTGTCGCCCAACCTGGTGTGTACCGGTTATAAAAATATGATTAACGGTCAGCAATTGTTGCGGGCCATAATGCCCGAAGCAATGGTTACCATCAACGATACCGCTTATAATGTAGGCGGCCTGAGCGGACAAAAAGAGAAAGCTTACTTGTTGCCGGAATGGTTACCAACCTACACCAGCAACGAAAATGATTTTCAATTCAGCAGTTATGCCATCTCTGAATTAAAGCCGTTTGTAAAATGGCAACCCGGCGAATGGTGGGCTTATAATAAAAACCAAGCCACTGGCAAAGTACTTACGCTTACTTTTAAACATGCACAGCCTGGTTTAAGAGATATCCAGGTTAATGTAAATTATGCTGTTTATGATAACCTGCCTTTAATTGCCAAATGGGTAACTGTAGAAAATACCGGCACCAAAACGGTGATGATTGGCAGGGTAAAAAACGAACTGCTGGCGGTAGTGGAAGAAGAAAGCGCCGTGGTGGGTAGTCCCGATAAAATGAAAAAACAGCAAGGCATATACGTTGAAACCAACTACGCTTTTAACAATGCCATGCGATATGAACTCAGTGATCAAACGCTGCACTGGAAAATAGATTCTACCTATACATCGCAGGTAAATTACGATTATAATACGCCTTGCATACTGGAAGTATATCCTGATAAAATGGCTGGCATTGAATTACAGCCAGGAGGATCCTTTACCTCTGTTCGAAGTTTCGAATTATTGATGGACAGCTATGACAGGGAAAGAAGAGGATTAGCCGTAAGAAAAATGTACACTACCATTGCTCCCTGGACGACAGCGAATCCTATTTTTATGCACCTCGTAAGCAATAATGATGAGGAAGTAAAAAAAGCCGTGGATCAATGCGCTGCTACAGGGTACGAGGCCATCATACTTAGCTTTGGCAGCCATTTAAATATGGAAGATTCCTCTGCCGCTAATATAAAAAAATGGCAGGCCCTTGCTATGTACGCACATCAAAAAAATATAAAAATTGGTGGCTATTCATTATTCAGCTCCCGGCGCATTAGCGAAGAGGACGATGTAATTAGCCCGGTTACAGGTAAAACGGGCGGCGCTTTTTTCGGCAATGCCCCTTGCTTCGGCAGCAAATGGGGACTGGCTTACCGGGATAAAATAAAATACTTTTTTTCGCAAACAGGTTTTGATATATGGGAAAATGACGGCCCCTACCCTGGCGATGTTTGCGCCTCAACAACACATCCCGGCCATAAAGGATTAGATGACAGCCAGTGGAAACAGATGGCCATTCAAAAAGAATTATACCACTGGCTGAGCGAACGCGGCGTGTACATCAATGCGCCCGACTGGTATTTTTTAGATGGTACCAATAAGATTGCGATTGGCTACAGAGAAGTAAATTTTTCTTTACCAAGAGAAAACCAAAAGATACTGAACCGACAGAATATCTATGATGGCACCTGGGAAAAAACGCCGTCTATGAGCTGGGGGTTTGTACCACTTACCCGTTACCAGGGTGGCGGCGAAGAAGCAGTACTGGAGCCGCTTTCAGAACACCTGAATGATTATAAACAATTAATGGTACAATATTACGGTGCCGGGGTGCAGGCTTGTTACCGTGGTCCCAGATTGTATGATACAGATGCCACCAAACAAACAGTCATTGAGGTAATTAACTGGTACAAAAAATACAGGAATATTCTAAATGCAGATATCATTCACCTGCGCCGTGCAGACGGCCGTGATTGGGATGGTATACTGCATGTAAATCCTGCATTAAAAACAAAAGGATTATTGATGCTGTACAATCCGCTAAAGGAAAAAATTACAAGGACCATCCAGGTTCCGTTGT
>JANYFI010000468.1 GCA_025362765.1 Ferruginibacter sp.
CAATGTTACGGAGACAATCGAATTTTATTTGAAGAGCAAAGGCAGTTTTCTTTATTCTCAGATAAATTTGGTGGCAGAAGAGGTGAAATCTTTTTTAAAAAAAATATTTTTAACAAATAATATTGCCTTTACCGGAGCATACGAAAGGCACCTGGAAATTATACATGAACTGCAATTAGTGATAGATGATACAACAGCCGGCATAGAAAATAAATTAAGCACTGTTGATGATTTTAAATTGATAGAAAAGAATCACGATAACCTCTTATACAGGTCGTCGGTTGGCCTAAAAATCAGGATATACGGATGCGATAAAAAACCGTTTATGCAGCAGCTGTTTTTTAATAATTGCAGTGAGGCGTTTGCCGAAACATTCGCCCAACAATTTGGTTCCGTTAATTACGCGGTTTGCGAAAATGAAGCAGCCGTTTTTGCCTGTGCCGGCGTAACCTATATTCCGCCTTTTCAACGGGAATTTATTGAAGTAATTGAGCGGGCGAAACAAGCACCACTTCCCGCATTACTGCAGGTGACCGATATCAAAGGAATTATACACAGCCACAGTAACTGGAGCGACGGCAACTTTACCATTGAAGAGATGGCTAAAGCTGCTATCAGCAAGGGTTTTGAATACCTGGTAATCAGTGACCACAGTAAAAGCGCCTTTTATGCCAATGGATTAAAGGAAGACAGGATCAGAGAGCAGCACTTATATATAGATCAGCTAAATCAACAGCTGGCTCCTTTCAAAATTTTTAAAAGCATTGAAAGCGATATCTTAAATGATGGCAGCCTTGATTACAGCGACGCCGTTCTTGCTACATTCGATCTCGTGATTGCTTCTGTTCATTCCAATTTAAAGATGACCGAAGAAAAAGCCATGCAGCGTTTAATCAATGCTATTGAGAACCCTTACACTACAATTTTGGGACACATGACAGGCAGATTACTGTTAAGCCGTAAAGGCTATCCTGTTGATCATAGAAAGATTATTGATGCCTGCGCCGCAAACAATGTAGTAGTAGAGCTTAATGCGCATCCCAGCCGCCTTGATATCGACTGGAGACACATTCAGTATGCCCTGGAGAAAAATGTATTGATATCAATTGACCCCGATGCGCACTCGCTGGATGGATTCGCTGATATACAATACGGTGTGTTGATGGCACAAAAAGCCATGGTAAGCAAAGAAAACAATTTAAGCAGTTTTGGATTGGATGAGTTAGCTGCTTTTTTATTGAAGAAGAAAAATCGAATTAAAAATTAAGAATTAAAAAAAATTTCTGACTGCAGCGATATAATTTATCTCTTAACCCTGAGTTTTTGGAGCTATAAAAATAAGCGCCGAACGTTTTTTACCGGTGTTGTTGAGATTAAAAATGCTGATGTAATAAAGTGGCGGCGAAATTTCATCCGGAACTTATAACAGGAAACTAAAATGGTGAATACCATTTAAACTCCATAATATTTGTTACCTGTAAAATGATGCCGCCTGCAATTTTCAAAGACCTACTCAACCAGTAGGAATTCTTAATTTTTAATTACCACAGGCAGCTTCACGTAAAACTTGGTTCCTTCGCCTTCACTGGTTTCAAACCAGATGTCGCCTTTGGTTTGTTCTACAATTCCTTTACACATAGCAAGGCCCAGGCCTGTTCCCGAAGTTTTGGTGGTAAAGTTGGGTGTAAATATTTTTGATCGGACTTCTTTTGGAATACCATTACCATTATCATGTATGGTGATTAAAATATCATGATCCGTCAATTTTTCCGTGATTTGAATGAGGGTATTTCTATCTTCCGGCACCGCCTGCATGGCATTTTGAATCAGATTGGTAAACAACCTGTTGATATGTGTTTTATCCGCATTTATCAACACAGTTTCACTCACAAACTGCCATTTTAAGGTACTATTTTCTTCCAGCGAATGTAACTGAATGATCATTTTAAGTGACTCATTCAAATCAAAAATTTCATTTCTTGGATTGCCGATATTGGCAAATTGTGAAAACTGCCCGGCGATCTGGCTAAGGTGATCAATTTGCTCTACCAGCGTGGTAGCAACACTTCTGCTCAACGCATTTACATTGCCAGTATTATTGTCAATGGCTTTCTGCAGGTATTGCAAACTCAGTTTCATGGGTGTAAGCGGATTTTTAATTTCATGCGCTACCTGCCTGGCCATTTCACGCCAGGCACCCTCCCTTTCACTTTTAGCCAGTGCGACGGCACTGCTGTTGAGCTTTGCGACCATCTTGTTATATTCTTTTACCAGTTCGCCAATTTCATCATTTCTTTTCCAACGAATGGCTGCATTTTCTTTGCCCAGGTTTACTTCCTTCATCTTATTACTTATAAAAGTAAAAGACCTGGTAATACGGTTGGTAATAAAAAAAGCGACAATGCCTGCAATTAAAAAGATAAAAGCATTCAGGTTAATTATGGCTACTAAAAAATTGGATATCTCCTGCCGCAACTTTGATTGCGAAGTGAAGTAAGGAATATTTAAGTACACATATTCCTTTCCTGTTTCGTCAATCACCGGCACATAGTTACTGAGGTACGATAAACTGCCAATGGCTTCTTCCTTAAAAAACTGAATTTCCTTTAACTTATTTAGATGGTAGTAAGCAACCGGGTCCATTCTGCTACCGACAATTCCTTTGTTGTAAGGCAAGGGAAGAGACGATACTTTCAGGTTGCCATTGAGGTCATAGATATTTACATCTACAGCATGTACTTCAGAAATCCTTGCAATTGTTTTTTCCAAACTTGACTTAAATGCCTCATCAGAAATTTTAATCACGTCATCAAACATCTCCAGGTCGCTGATAGAATTCCGCACTTCATTTTGCATTACATGAATGGTACGGCTTAATTTTTCGCGGTTGTTATTGTGGTACCGGTTTATAAAAAACAGGATGGTAGAAACCCCTACCACAATAAACGAAAGCAAGCTGATAAAAATGATGGTGGCATGTACCTGGTTGCGAATACTCATTTGCCAGTGAGTGCGCATTTTACTCCAGCGCAACCTGGACCGCACCAATGCATTAAAAAACCAGAAAATACCGGTTACAAATAAAAAGGAGCAAAACAGGTAACTGAACAAAGTAACAGACTCTATAAAAAAATTATCTTCTTTGGCGATGATCACTACTTTATCGGCGCCGGCCTTATACCATAACTCGTAGTACCCCTGTCGTCTAAAAGTGGCAAAATCTACTTTTGGCACCTGGTCTGCCCTTAGCTGCCATGGAAACGCATAATCGTTGTGGTTGTTTACCAGTTGTAGCTTGTTATAAATAGCATAGGAATATACGGGAGAGTTTTCTATGGAATTGTTATAGCCTCTTAAAAACAATTCAGGATAAATGGCATCTGTTTTGTATTTTTTGGGCGTAGCTAAAATAAAGACAGAGCCCAATAATTTTTTTGCGGTATCAGTAACATCAATTTTACTGATATAAGTAAACCGGTCGTAGGAAACATCATAATAAAAAAGATTGGGAATAGCTGTAGGCTTACCCTGCGTTTTTAAAATGGTATTTAATGTATTGTAATTGGTTGAATCCTGGTTGTACAACGGCTTCTCCCTTTCATCAAACGTAAAGATGTGTGTATCATATTTGTTGAGGTAACTGGTAAAATTACCGCTCAGCAAGCTGTCTTTTACAGCCTTGTTTTTTTCTTCAATTTTAAACAGGTAAAATAAGGGCGCCAGGTAATCATTTCTAAAATCGGTGAGTACGGTATTCATTAAGTGTTCGCTGGCCGGGTCGGCTTTTTGAG
>JANYFI010000494.1 GCA_025362765.1 Ferruginibacter sp.
AGTTATCCCTGAATTTATTTTGTTTTCCCCTACTTCTGTTCACGATGTAAATGTGCTGGATATTATTAATTTTGAAGTCAACAGTTTTTATATAATGAACAGAGGATACGTAGACTACAAAAGGCTTTACAAGATTCATACTTCCGGAGCGTTCTTTGTTACCAGGGCCAAGGATAATATGAATTATAGAAGATCATGCTCTTACCCAAAGGATGTTGATGCCGGAGTACTTTACGACCAATCCATACTACTCAATAATTACTATGCGCATAAAAATTATCCCATTAAAATGAGAAGAATAAAATTTAAAGATCAACAGATAGGAAAGGTTTTAATATTTCTCACTAACAACTTCCATCTTAGTGCAAAACAGATAGCACAACTCTATAAACACAGATGGAAAATTGAATTGTTTTTTAAATGGATTAAACAACATCTTAAGATAAAATCATTTTGGGGTCAATCAGAAAATGCAGTGAAAACCCAGGTGTGGATGGCAGTGTCGGTGTATGTTTTAGTAGCCATCGCAAAAAAACGTTTTATACTAAAGCAAAGCCTTTATGAAATCCTACAGATTTTAAGCATCTCTATTTTTGATAAAATGCCCATTAATCAACTGTTTCAGCAAACTCAATTACAATATTTCAAAGAACAAAAAGATAATCAGCTGAATATCTTCGATTTATAACGAAACGCTAATGAGATAGCATTATATATTACTTCATTGCAAAAAAAAAGACCTTCAATGAAGGTCTTTTAGAAATTTGAAAGCCATTATTATGCCTAGATAAATTTGATATGGTTCCTTCTTTGTGCGAAGGTTCTGCTTGCAGATTTACTGTTTCTTTCAATGTTCCAGAGATCAACCAGTTTAAGTGATGCTTTTTGATTAACATCAACGGCGATTGATTCTTTTACTTCAGCTACCAGCGTTTTCATAGATTCACTGTCCACTGGTACATACGAAGTTTCGAGGGTTGTTTTCATTTTGTTTTGTTTTAATGCTTAGTTTATTATTTCTTCCCGTGAGGGGGCAAATTGACGGCAATGGGTGAAGTGGTGAAAAATATTTTATTACCGATGCCATTCTTGTTTCACGGGTAATGCAAATGTAGATTGCAATTGTATGATACTGAAACAATGTTTTTGAAGCCTGCCTGATAGTAAACAGGATTTATATTCTTTCATAATATTGATATTCAGATACTTACAGAATATGATTGCATGATGCCCAACGCTGATTTATACCCTTTGTATTCATTGTTGCAATAGCCTTCAGGCACTCTATATCATCAACAATGAAGGAATAATAAAAAATCCGTCCTTATTCCCGGCATTAAAATACCATGTAATAAAATTAACCAATGAGCATTTCTACATTCATTCAAACAAGCTGTTCATTGTTATATTATTTTGAACCAGCCTGGCAGCATGACTGGTTTCATTTATGCCGTATGTGCTGATGATGGTTAAAAACAAGGACTTTTTTGTATTGGTTTTTTCCCGGAACACCTGTAGCTTTTGTTCTAATACTGCTGCATATTGTTTGTCAATATGGAAAGCACCGTTGTAATATTTTATCTCACAGATATTGATCGTGTGATCTTTTCGGTCAATCAATAAATTGATTTGTGCACCGCTTTTCTTTTCGCCTTTTGCGGGAATATATCTCCAGGCACTTTCTGTTGTTTCAATGTTGTCAATCCCCAGTCCCTTTTTAATTTGATCGGTGTGTTTGAGGCAAACAGCTTCAAAGGCCATTCCACACCATATCTTGTACGAAGGCCCTGCGCTTATTTTACTCCAGGAATTTTTCCCTGCAGTCCTTCGTTTGTCCATAAACTTTAGATAGAAAATTGAAAACTCATCCACCAGTCTGTAGATAGCATCTTTGGAAGAACGATCGTAAGGAAGCATGGAATGAATAAAGCCAGATTCTTCCAGTTCTTCCAGCATCAATGTGTTTCTGCCACCGGAACTAAGCTGGCATGTCTCTATAATTTCCTG
>JANYFI010000650.1 GCA_025362765.1 Ferruginibacter sp.
CAACAATAACCCGCTATTTTTACCAATGCCCGGCAGCATGGTACAAAATAGAATCCTTCACAGATGAAAGAAAACAGGCAGCACATACAATATTTCCTCTTCAGTCAATACCTCTCAGACGGTATCCGTACTACTGTTGAAATTATTTTACCCTCAGTTATTTTAGCACAATTTAACCGGCTCGATCTCGGACTGGTTATGAGTACTGGGGCACTTTGCGCCAGCATCGCTGATGGACCGGGACCGGTTGAACACAAACGAAATGGGATGTTATACTGCATTCTTTTTACTTTTTTGATGACACTGGTTACAGGCCTCGTAAATACCCATATTTTTTTGATGGGCCTGCTTGTGTTATTGGCCTCTTTTTTATTTACCATGTTTTCCGTGTTTGGCAACCGGGCAGCGTCCGTGGGCACGGCTGTATTGCTTATTATGGTACTTAGAATGGATAAAATAATTGGACCACTGAATGTAACAATGGAAAGTTTATTTGTATTGGCCGGCGGTGGGTGGTATATGTTAACAGCACTGGTATTTTTTAAGTTATATCCTTACCGTCCCACACAACGTTTGCTTGGCACTTGCCTGCACGAAACAGCCCGTTACTTAAAAATAAAATCAGCCTTATACGAAAGCAGCAGCAATATCAATGACGAATACCGTAAACTGGTGGCACAACAGGTATTAGTAAATGAAAAGCAGGATGAACTAAGGGAATTGTTATATAAAAACCGGGAAATGATGAAAGACCCGACAGCCACCGGAAAATTATTGATGGTGACTTTTGCTGATGTGATTGATTTATTTGAAAACATAATGGCTACCTGGTACGATTACGCCTTGCTGCGGGAAAGATTTGGTAATACCGGTATATTAAATGAAGTGTCTATAATTATCCAGCGCCAGGCTGAGGAAATTGACGGCATTGCATTGGCCATCCAGGCAAACAATCATTATAAAAAGCAGTATTTGCTGGTACCAGCCCTGGATCAACTGAAAACAACAATTGACGCACTCGACGATGCCGGCCAAAGCAATCTGGTATTAAAAAAAATACTGGTAAATATCCGCAACCTGGGTGAAAGAACGGATGAACTGATGAATTATTTTAAGGCGGGCGCGGCTGAACAAAGGAATGTTCGTACGGATAGTGAATATGCAAAATTTGTGTCGCACCAGGTAATCAGCGCCAATGAATTTTTTAGCAATTTTACGCTGCAGTCTGCTGTTTTCAGGCACTCGCTTAGGATGATGATCACCTGCATCGCAGGATTTATAATAGCGAAATTGCTGCCTAATGCACATCATAGCTATTGGATTTTATTAACCATCATCGTCATCGTAAAACCAGGTTTCAGCCTTACCAAACAACGTAATCTTGAAAGGCTTTTTGGTACTATTGCCGGTGGAATTATCGGTATTTTATTTATTTATTTTATACACGACCGTACTATACTTTTTTTGTTCACCGTACTTTTCATGCTGGTTACTTATACTTTTATACGTGTTAATTATATCGTTACGGTTATTTTTATGACGCCTTATATCATCATACTTTTTAGCCTCCTGGGCATCGGTTCAATTAATGTGGCCGAAGAGCGTTTGCTGGATACTGCCATTGCTTCCGTACTGGCGTTTATGGGCAATTACTTTTTATTTCCCCACTGGGAGTCGGTACAACTGGAAAGTTATATGATAAGAGTGCTGAGCGCCAACGAGCAATACCTACAGCAACTGGCGGCATTTTTTTCGGGTAATAAACCATCGTTGATGGAGTATAAACTGGTAAGAAAACAGCTCTACATCAGTTCCGCCAATTTATCCTCCGCATTTCAGCGGATGTTATCAGAGCCAAAAAGTAAACAACGCAGCAGCCAGTATATTTATGAATTTGTGTTATTAAATCATGTATTATCGAGCAATATCGCCAGCCTCACCGCAAGTATGATTAATAAGGAAGCAAGCATGGCGCCCAAAGAAATTTTATTTCCCGTAAGAAAAAGCATTGCTCTCCTTAAACAGAGTTTGGCGTCATTGGATCACACTGCTTTGAAAGAAGAAATAAACCCGTCAAAACCATTGCGGGTAAAAGAGAATTATTCCGATAAGCAATTGTCAGAGCAATTAAACTTTATTTACAAAGTAAGTAGTGATATAGGAAAAATTACAACAGAAATTGCAAAAGAAAACTGGAGAAATGAAAGGGCTACTACATGAAAAATTAGAGGGGGTTGTAAAAATAAGGCCGGATAGAAATCCAGCCCGCTTTAAAATCCAATATCCTATGAAAAACCAAATCATTAACGCTGGTTTACTTTTTAAATTGCAACGTACAACAACATTATCATAAATAAATCTGTCGAAAATGCAGTTGAAAAAACATAGAAACGCCTTCTTTTTCTGATAGAATTTTACCGAAATTTTAATATGATGATGTAATTGTAAACGAAAGGATTTTATTTGCCAACAGATGGAATAAAGCAGCCAGAAAGCCTGCTTGCAAAAACAATTAGTATAGACGGCCGACGGAAGATAATAACGACCTTATACGCAGCGGTTAGTATAAAAAATAAGGCCGGATAGAAATCCAGCCCGCTTTAAAATCCAATATCCTATGAAAAACCAAGGTATTAACGCTGAGTTACGAACTAAATTGCGACAGCAGTAAAATAAAACGAAAATAAAATTACACAGCGGTTTATGGCACAGTAAAAATCAGGTACTGGGAATCAAAATGGCCTGTTGGTTCAATATGTAAGTCCCTCAACCACTGCATTTTGCCTTCATGCCAGTAGTCGAGGTAGGTTTCGAGGGACACCATTATTTTACCGGTTGTTTTCTTTTCAGGCTCAAATTGAATATCGGGATGATGATCGAGGTACTCTTTAGCCAGCAGCCATCCTTCCTGAAAATAAATATTGGCATCGCCCAAAACTTTATACGCATCTTTTTTATCTGTAATAAACTCGTTGGTATATGGCAAAAAATGGGGGAAATAGGCGCCAACAGAAACAAGTTCCCATAGCAAAAATGCTCCGGTTATTACTACAGGTATTTTACTTTTTACGATGATGAAATTTTTTGCCAGGCTGCCACAAAAAATAAATAACAATGGCAATACCAGCAGCAGATTTTTTATACCAAGATACATCGGGTTAAACAGGCTGAATAGTATAAAAATAAATGCCGCAGGCAATAGCATAAAAATTTCATTTTGTATAAAATTAAATTTGTTTCTATTTATGCAATAGGCAATCAGCGAAGCACATAGAAATAGTAAAAATGGAATGGGGAGCTTAAAGAAAAAACAAACTGCATAATAATACCAAATAAGTTTTCCGGCCACAGGCCGCCCTAAAAAATAACCTGCCCCATAGGAAGAAAGTCCATTGATACCTGGTGGTGTTTCAGCATTGAAGGCCACATAGTCAAAACCCGCCACATACGATTCAGGCAGCGGCAACGGCATTTTACCTGCAAAAGAAAACTGCTGTTGCAATGAGTTAAATCTTGCTGAAACAAAATGATATTCTACTAGCGGTTTTCCACTTTTATAAAATAAGAAGCCTGCATTTATAATAATACCTGACATCAACACTATGACAAAAATTTGCCAGGCAAACGAGCGCATTTTTTTGCTAACAGGAGCGGAAGATTGGCATAAAGACATTCCCAGAAAAAACACCACGACCGGGTACAGCAACAGCAAAGACTGTTTTGTTATTTGTCCAATTCCAAGTGCCACAGAAATCAGCAGCAAATATTTTATCTCTTTCAACCGGTTAAATTGCCACGCATAATAACAGGTGGCAGTACACAATAAAAAACTGTACACGTCAGTACCCACCATTTGCGAGTGGGCCGTTATATTTGGGCAAAGGGTATATAACACTAATGAAAATATACCTGCTTTTTGACCATATAATTTTGTGCTCCATGCCAATACATACAGCGCAAGAGCCAATGCAGAAAGGACTGAAAAAATTCTTCCGGCAGTAACATCCGTTAGTGTTTGCTGAAAGCTATGTTTCAAACCGGGATGAAATAACTGCGGTATTGCCCTTGACAACGCATTGAGCGCTACAATGGGCATTTGACTGTTGTACACGGGTACGCCATTCAACAGTTCCTTTTGGGGCTGATTCTTTAAAATATTTATTCCGTAATTGTAATAGTTCGATTCATCCCCCGTTACGCTCAACCTTGCGATACAATAAAAATTGCAGGCCGCATACAACAGCAGAATGACAATCGCAGTGTGACGGTAATATACAAACCCGGTTTTACCCATGTTGCAAAACATTTTGGTAAACAGAAAAATATTGGCTGCCCACCATATCGAAACTAAATTGCCTACACGCTTTTTCTGCAATTGCCTCCCGGTTATACAGCGTATATTGGTCTATCAGCTGCTGCATTGCCTTAACAAGTTCGCTCACATTTTCAGTGGCTACCAAAATACCGTTGGTAGAATCAATTATTTCGGCTATCCCTCCTACCCTGCTGCTGATAACCGGTAGGCCGCAACAGAGCGCCTCCAATATCACGCAAGGCAGGTTTTCAAACCGGCTAAATAATAACAACGCTGAGGATTGCCGCATTTCTGCCGCTACCGCCTCATAGGCTATCGCCGGCTTCACAAAAACAACTGAATCCAGCAGGCCTGCATCCGCCACGATTTTTTCCAATTCGGATGAATTATTTCCTGCCATCAGCAACTCAAATTGATACCCCATATTTTTCAATTGCAAACAAGCCGCTACAATTCCTTCCGGATTTTTTTGGTAATTCATTACCGAAGGGTGAATGAAACGAAATACCGGCGGCGGTGTGGCGTTGTAAAAAAACAAGTCGGTATTTACTACGTTGGGCAACGGTTGAAACTGAACAGGAAGGAAATTTTTATTCACTGTTTCTCCCAGGTCATTGGTCACGGGTAAAAATAAAGCAGCATTTTTCAGTACTCGTTTATTGAACCACCGATAGATAAAACTATATTGGTAAACTGAAGGCCTGCTGATAGGATAATAACCAGTCCAGTGTTCTGTAACTACATACGGCAATTGATATTTTTTTTTTAACCAAAGTGCCAGCAGCCCGGCTTTCATGGCCACCTGTACGAGAACAAGCAGGGGGCGACCGACTTCACTTTCTATTTGATGAAACAGTTTTTTCTGAAGCGAAAAGTATTTTTTTACGGAAAGAATGCTTTCGATAAAAACCGGCCATCTCGACTTGCCATAATACACCCGGTAAACAGTCAGGTTGCCGGAGATGTTTTTTTCAGTCTCCACTTTTCCTACAGCCAGTTGATCATCTTTTAAAATTACCAGTAACGTTACTTTTGCGTAGCGGCTTACTGCTAGCGCCTGGCGCTCAATAAAATCTCCGGTGAAGGCATCTCTTCGTCCCGGATACCAGCTTGCCAACCATAAAACATGCATCATAGTGCAGCATTTTTTATGATGGAAAAAATAGCCATGATACAGTCTCCGCTAAATGGATATTGCTTTAGAACGCTGTTTATTTTTGTATGCTGCAAATAATACATTCCAAAATGCAACTCATGCATCAGAAATTTTTTCTCATCAAATAATTTACCCAAGGTGTAAGGAGAAAAATACCAATGATGATCCGGATGTATGCCTTCTGTTTTATTAAGGCTGGATGCAAAGCTATCCAATGCAGTATAATTGGGTACTGTTACTATTATCAACGTGCCGTGACAAAAACTATCATACAAAATATCCACGGCGTTTTTTGGATTATCCAAATGTTCCAACACTTCAGACAACAAAATAATCTCAGGATTAAAAGCTACTGCCGCTGCCGGATATTGAGTAAGAATATCTCCCGACAATATCGCATCATCCTTTGTCTCCTGGCAATATTGACTAATGGCGGTTTCATTATTATCCAGCCCCAATAAAGATTTTGCAACTTTTTGCAACTGCAGGTGCAATAGCGTGCCGTCTTTTATTTTCTGTATGGTAAACGGTGCATCGGAAAAGCCAATATGCAATACATTTTTATTGAGGCATTGATCCAGCATAAAATCAACCCGGTTAAATATTGAAACATTTTTCACCCGAATATCCTGCAGCCAATGGGCATTTTTTCCGGTAATGCGATAGCGCAAACTACGTTTCAACATGCCCATCGCCATCCAGGTTATTACCCACCTTATTTTACTTTTTATTTTCAATGCGTTGCTGATGTGGATGGGGAAATAAATTTCTTGCAATAGCCGGCAATATATTTTATTTCCTGCTTTTCTATTATAAAAAAATCTTGCGGGCTACAATTAAATCTTGCTTTAAACAACCATAATAAATAAACGCAGCACCCTGTGTAACCGATACTGCTTACGGCTGCCGCAGCGTTGATGCCGCCAGCCGGTATCAGCAATGCATCTCCCGCCGCCACAATAGCCAATGCCAGTAAAGACGCGACCATATTTGCTTTCAGCATTTTTTTACCACTCAAATGAGCCGCCAGAATGGTAACAATACTTAATGAAAAAAAACCAGGCAGGTACAGCAACAACGCTACATACATCAGGTTAAATCCCGGTCCAAAAACCCAGGGCAATAACCAGTAACCTGTTAATACAATAACTACGGTAAACGAAATAAAAATAAATGTGACAGCCCTGCACAATTGTTGTACTTTATTTACCGTCATTTCTTCCGTTTTGCCGGCACTGTACGGAAAAACCAGGCTGCCAATAATCGATGGAACTAAAATTAACAACTGCCCAAATTTCGACACCTGAATATAATTACTTAATAAAAATGGACTGCAATATTGTTGCACGAAAAAATAGTCAATCCTTATCACTAAAAAAAATACAATGTTGCTTACAAATGCAATGGACGAATAGGTAAAAATATCTTTTGCGGCTGGTAAAATATGGTCTGTTGCCGCCATATTCTTTTTTGTGCCGGTCAGGATTGTGATGATTAAAATAGCAGCCAGCAATGCAATTCCAGCCACAAATATCAGTTGGTAAAATCCTTCACCTGCTGACATGTTTTTTTTTGAATACCATAAAAAAAACAACAGCAAAGTGGTGGTAAAATTTACCCCGCTGCTAATCATGTTAAATTGAATAAATTTTTTTTTCGCATAAAAAAAAGCGGAAAAATAAATGATCGCCAGGTTACTTATAATAAACAATACCGCCAGGTTACCGCTTATCCCGAGCCGGATATATTTCAATAACGCTACTGCTACCGCCCCTTGTAACAGTAACAATGGCAAAATGAAAAACAACACCGGAGCGATTAGCTTGTTGTCTTTACTGGCATAATAGGTAATCCCCGACTCGAGGCACCAGCTTAAAACCAGTATTATAAATGACAGTACTGTAATGTCATAAAAAAAATCACCGCTGGCCGCAACCCCCAGTAACCGCACCAGTAACAGGTTAATTAAAAATACCAGGATGGTATTCATCATTTTCCAGGCAATGGTATGTTTCAGAATGGTATTAAAATGCATAGTGCGCTAAGCAGTGTTAATTTTAAAGAAAATCTCGCTGCAAAGTACTAAATGCTGATAACACTTAATTGTATTCCCGTTTTTCAGGCGGCAAAAATGAGGAGAAATAAAAACAACCTGTAAAAACCAGCCAGATAAAATAATAAATCTGCAGTAAAAAATAATCGGCGAACAGGAATGCGCAAAACATCACCAGCAAAAACCGGTCGTATCTACGGGTAAATAATCCTATGACAAAAAGCAGTTCTGTTGCTGTGCCGAGAAGATAAAATATAAACGCTGTTGCCTGGTGCGCCGCTAAAAAGTAAATTAATTTTGTGAACCAGTCGCTGGAATTGCCTGCCAGGTAGAATGCGTGCTGCTTCAACAAAATCCCTGACATCTGCTCAATATTAAAAACTGCGCCGCTGGC
>JANYFI010000520.1 GCA_025362765.1 Ferruginibacter sp.
TTTTATCAGCACCATATGGATAACTGGATGAAAGGTAGAGCGGGGGATAAAAACCCACAGCTTAATTTTTTATATTGTTATGCCCGCAGTAAAAAAGTGGAACAACAGGCCTCCGTTGATTTTTTAATAAATACCCCGCTGGATCTTATTGACTGGCATATTGACCATAGCAAAAGGGAAGATATTCGGATGGTACATACACCGGTATTAAATGAGTTGCAGGTAAGCGAACTACCTCCCCCGCAAATCCGTAATACAGTGCGCTGGGATAATAACCCGTGGACGGCAGTAGGAGGTTCCGGAATTGTAGAAAGAGAGCCTGTTTTCTGGTTATACCCTTACTGGATGGCCCGCTATCTTAAAATGATTCAATAATATTTTTATTTATAAAATGATACTTATGATTAAACCCCAAAAATGTTTTTTGTTGTTGCTTACCTGTTTGATTGCTGGTGTTATTAATGGCCAAACTGTTTTTAGAGATACAGCTTACCCGCAGGGATATAGTGTAAAATATACTGTGAATACTGTGAAAAACGTGGGCCAGGTTACTTTCAAAAAAGTAGTGAGTGACCGCAACGGAATTGTGCAGGTACTTTCTTCCGAGGGTATTTTAAAGAAAGCTGGCGGGCAGTTTCTTTATCCCGGGCAACTGGTTACGGATGTAGCGTATCGTCCTTTACTTGATAAAAAAATAAATAACCTGTGTTTATATCAAAACCAGTTTGTGTATGGTGATGACAAGGCCGTCTTCAGCAATGCCTGGGCGGGTAAATTATACACGCAGCATACCATTGCCGATGCGACATTGATTAGCATGGGAAATGATTTTTCTTTTCTTATTTCCAATGGAAATTCAATTCAATATTTTAAAAGGGATAAACTTTTAGCTGAATTTACGGCAGAAGACAAATTGCTTGATATTTTATTTGATAAAAAAACAAACCTGTTTTGGCTGTTAAGCGGGCATACCGTAACTGTTTTTAATCCTGATACTAAAACTACTTCTCCAAAATACAAAGGGGATGATTTAACCTGTTTTGCACTTACGGGCAAAGAAGTGCTGGTTGGAACACACAATGGTTATTTTAAGTTAAATGCCGGCAATGGAGAAAAAATTGGCAATATTCACAATGCGCTGCCTTGCCCGGATCTGACAGTGATTAAAGAGTTAAACAACCAGCTATGGTTTGGTTCTGCCAACGGCGCATTTATGGAAAAGAAAGATGGTAAATACAACTATTATGCTTCAAGGCGATGGATACCATCCAATCACGTTGTTGATATTGCCGAAGGAAGCAATCATTCCCTGTTAATTTTAACGGATAAGGGCTTGGGAGAAATACATTTTGAAAAAATGACCTTGTCGGAAAAAGCGAGCTATTATGAACAACAGGTAAGGCAAAGGCATATAAGACTTGGTTTTAACGCCACCATTACGCAGATGAAAAATGGGGATGTCAATACCGGTTCACTCGAAGATTCGGATAATGACGGGTTATGGACTTCCATGTATTTGGGCGCCGAAGTTTTTCGCTACGCAGCCACTAAATCGCCTGAAGCCCTTCAAAACTGCCGGGAGTCGCTGGACGCAATGGAAAGACTTTACACCGTCACATCGCTAAAAGGATTTCCTGCCCGTTCTTTTGAAAGAAAGGGATTTGAAGTGTCTGACGTTAAGGAATGGCAACCCGCTGAAAATCCACAGTGGGACTGGAAGTCTACCACCAGCAGCGACGAAGCGGTTGGACATATGTTTGTGTTTGGGGCTATTGCTGAATTAATAGATGTTCCTGAAATAAAAAATAAAGCCATCCGCCTGATGGACGCATTGATGGGTCATATTGTTGAGCACGAATTTTACATGATTGACTTTAACGGCAAGCCGACCCGTTGGGGCAGATGGAATCCGGAGTATGTAAATGCAATGCCTACGAATGTTGGCGACAGAAAAATTACGTCATCTAATATCACTTCGATGTTGCAGACAGCCTATCATTTTACCGGTAAAAAAATATACCGGGAAAAGGCATTGGAGCTGTTGAATAAATATGGTTACCTGGAAAACCTGATGCGACCGATGAAGGAGATAGGAGAAGCCCCCGAAAATGCGACTGATTTGGCAAAAAATTTATCAGATGGATGGAATCATTCAGATGATGAAATGTATTTTCTTGCGTACTGGGGTCTTTATCGCTATGCATTGAATGATACCCTAAAAAGTAAATACAAAGTTGCCATACTGGATCACTGGCAAATTGAACGTCCAGAAAAAGAAGCAGCCTGGAATCTTTTTACCGCGGTTACCGGCGTAAAGCAATTTGACCTGAAAGAATCTGTGTGGTACTTACAAAAATATCCACTCGATATGATTGAGTGGAAAGTAAACAACAGCGAAAGAAAAGATGTCAGGTTCCTGCCAAAGAATTTTCGTAATCAAACACTTGCTGAAGTATTGCCCCCTGATGAATTACCCATTAACAGGCATAACTCCAATCGCTTTGACCTGGATGGCGGTGATGACAATGGTACTACGGAATATAGCGCCGGCGATATCTGGTTACTGCCCTACTGGCTCGGAAGGTATTTGAAAGTGATTAGTGCGCCTGCAGGTGCCGGGTGTATAAATTCATCATTGATGAAATAACAGGCTGAAATTTTATAATTTTTATGAAGAAGAAGTAAATTTAAAAAAATGGTCAGTCAACAGCAACGACTTATTTCGTTAGATGCACTAAGAGGTTTTACCATTGCAGCCATGATTATGGTCAACTATCCCGGTAGTGAAGACGCCATTTATTTTACCCTGCGCCATACAGAATGGAACGGACTTTCTTTTACTGACCAGGTAGCACCTTATTTTTTATTTTTTGTTGGAGCCTCCATTACCCTGGCTTATTCAAAACGCCTGGAAGCAAATGTTAGCAGGACTGAATTATATACAAAAATACTTGTCCGCTCACTGAAGATTTACCTGGTAGGTATGTTTTTGAA
>JANYFI010000567.1 GCA_025362765.1 Ferruginibacter sp.
CCATCCCCATGTGTTATTTGCACTGCAGGTTCCAGCAGGTTAAAGGTACCTGCCGGTGTATAAGCTGAATTGTAAGCAGGCGAATTATCCCCTAACAGGCGATATTGATGAGGTACACCTCCATATTCATTTGTATTAGAAAGCCTGCCGCCAAAGTAAACCGTGCCCAGTCGGCCGTCTTTATCCGTTTGTAACACGAGCGCATTTTTTTCTGTTTCAATAGGTATAATTACCTGGTTTTGTGCAAAAGATGGCATGCTGGTTATGAGCAATAAAACCAATGTTATCCATTCGACACTACTGCTATCAACCTTCACTGCGAACAGTCCGTTGCAACGGATCGCTCGTTTGTACCGCATTAATTGTTTGGACCTGTTAAGCCAGTCGGCACATTTTTTTTGCAGATTAATTGAGTTATTTGTCATTATTTTCATTTATACTTTACGGTCATTTTAAAAATAGCGTTTGTCAATCTTTCATTTTTTTCAACACCAGCTCCCCCACTTTTGTTCCTTGTTCCAATCCCCTGATATTTGCATCCATGAAATGAATACCACCATAAAACCTGGAAATAGCGGCCTGATCAGAAGCTTCTTTAAAAGAATTAAAACTCCTCGCAGGTATACCATAGGATACTTCTACACTATCCGTGTAAGAGAAATTATCTCCAAAATAATGCGCCAGAATAGTAGATGATGCCGCAGAGGCAACAGAATGGCCGCTGAGATATTCAGGAAACGGTGGTGTTTGCAATAAAGGTTCCCATGTTGGATCAATTAGCTTTCTAATGGCGGTTTCCGGGCGTATCCTGTTGCTCCGGTATTTTTCATCCCAGCAACAAATAAAAGCATCCATCAGCCCAATTGCCACGGCTGTATGTATGCGTAATGTTTCATCAAAACTTTTGTTGGCCTTTATACAAGCTATACCGCTTATTCCTAACCAGTGTGCTCCAGGCGAAATCTTCTTAAATGCGAACATCAGGTGTCCATCGGCCTGTATTGCAAACGGATTACAATCCCAAAACGATGCAATCGCAATGTGTTCAGGTACACGATTTTTGCCTTCTTTGTAAATCGCATCCACTAATTGATAAAATGGTGAATTCTTTTTGGTGCTAAACGCTACCGGAGGCGTAGGTTTAAAACATGCCGCACTATCCAGGGTAAATGGCCGAACGGTATTAAACCTGGGCTCAACTGCTTCCAAAAAGCCAGGTGGTGTTGGATACCAGTGTCCTTCACCCTTCACGGGAGTATATCTCGCCAAATTACTTATCTGGTTATAATGGTCTTTTTTCGCATAAGCCAATATCTGCCTGCTGATAGCTTGCCCATAATTACGGGAACGTTCTATGATGTCTTCGTCAAAACCTATCGTACGACAGGAATCTATAAAATGTGTTTCATATTTATCCATCAAAGGGCCTGATGGCTGCATTTTTTTTGCAGTTTCCATCATCGCTACCAAAGCTGCCAACTGGTACGAAATATTACCTTTTATCGCAGGCTTTTCTATTTCGGGATATTCATTTAAAACACCTTTCATAGACCTGATATTCTTATCGTTTTCAACGATTACTTCATACCCCGCCAAACAAGTATAAGCATAAAAACGGGCGGCCAGTGGTGGATTGGTAATATCATGCACCATAACGGTGGTCATTGCCGTAATAACATTACAAACATCACTGTTGCTTAATGAAGGCGTTTGTTTTTTGGATGAACAGGAAGATACTATCAGGCAAATTATCAATACCCGAAATATCCTTCCGTTAAATACCATTTCTCCATTTATTTTATTTTTCATTGCTGATAGCGGTTATTTTTTATTGCAGGTAGTGCATGTAAATTATTTTTTTAGCTGGTAACATTTTATTGGTCCCTGGTTGACGCCAAATAATAATTTATCGTCAATATTGACGGCGCTTCTAACATCACCTGTTAAATGAAAACCGGATTGCGCCTGGTTGATATAAGTAAAATTTCCTTTGCCATCACCCTTTAGTAATATACCATAATTGGCGTCGTATTTTCCAAACCGCAGTCTTGCCTGGTTGATGTTGCCACAGAGCAATAAATCCGCATTACCGTCCTTGTCATAATCAAATGAATTAATGGTGAATACCGGTGAATACTGTGCCTGGATAGGAAGTGGCTTTTCATGGAACTTACCATCAGCTCCCATTTCAAAATAAGTGGTTGTCAGCTGATTTGCCTGCAAGTGTTTGACGTCTTTCATTTCATCGGCGTTAAATATATCTTTAATGCCGGCGTCCGCATATGTTTTATAGCTGGTAAATCTTGAACGCATCATGCTAATCTGTTCCAGTAACTCATCCCTGGTAAGATAAGGAAATGTTTTGTGCTGCATGTAAAAACACAGAATAGGGTCAATGGCGCCGTTATTGTCAAAATCTTTATAGTACATTTCCGCGGGTTCGGTGTCGCTCACTTTGCATTGTGTGTTTAACCCAAGGTTTCCCACAATCAAATCGGGTTTACCATCGCCGTTTAAATCGGTAAATAAAATTTTATTCCACCATCCACTGTAAGGTTTAGAAAAATAAGCGGTGGTATTGTTTTCAAATTTTCCATTTACGTTTGTAAAAACTGTAATGGGCATCCACTCTCCAGCCAGTATCAAATCAGGCTTTTTATCATTGTTTACATCTGCCCATACCGCATCGGTCACCATTCCAATTCTTTGCAAGCTTGGCGCCAACTCACTGATTTTATCCGTAAAATTTCCTTTGCCATCGTTGATCAATAAAAAACTCTGAGGCGTTTCAGGATATTGACCCGGTATTATTCTGCCACCAACAAAAAAATCCACAAATCCATCTCCATTAATATCTGCCGCCCGTACACAGCTTTTACTAACCAACATAGGGGGAAGCGCATGAACGGCTTTTGTAAAATTCCCTTTGCCATCATTTAGGTAAATACGATCCTGCAACAATGTGTCGGCTGAAGTATAGTTGTGATAGCCCCCGCTTACTACATACAAATCTTTAAATCCATCATTGTTTACATCTGTAAATACAGCATCCGCATCTTCACTGTTTTTATCCTGTGCAAAAGCGGATTCAGTTTTTTGAA
>JANYFI010000575.1 GCA_025362765.1 Ferruginibacter sp.
TTACCTATGTTTTATTTTCACTGGAAATGCTGGGCGGTTTATTGCGCCCGTTCTTCCTGGGGATGGCCATTAACGATTTAATAAAGAGCAGCTACAAAGGATTAATCATTCTTACTGCTGTTCATTTTATCACGCTTACGGTAGGCACCTTGCGTCATATGTATGATACAAGAACTTACTCTGCCATTTATGTATCGCTGGTTACCAAATTTTTAAGCCGTCGTATTTATCAGAAAGATGTGAGCAAGCTGAGTGCACACTCTACACTTGCCAGAGAATTCGTAGACTTTTTAGAATTCGATTCAGTGTACGTAGTGGAAGCCGTTTATAATATTTTTGGTTCGTTGATACTGATGTTTTTTTACGACGCGTCAGTTGTATTATTATGCCTGGCTGTTTTGGTGCCGGTAATCGCCATCAGCTATCGCTATGGCAAAAAAATGAACCACCTCAACAAATTTAAAAACGATGAACTGGAGCAGCAGGTAGCCCTCATTGGCCGTGGTAATCCCAAAAAATTAAAAGCGCACTATGATAATTTACGGCGCTGGCAAATAAAAACTTCTGACCAGGAGGCGTGGAATTTTGGCTTTATGGAATTTTTGGTGATGATTGTTTTGGGCGCCAGTTTATTAATTACTTATCAAACTTCCGGCACTGAAATATTAGCCGGTAACGTGGTGGGCATTTTCTTTTATGTATCTAATTTTGCCAAGGGGCTGGAAACAATTCCTTATACGGTGCAGCGCCTTAGTTCTTTAACCGATATTACCAGGCGAATTGAGTTGCAGGCAGAGGACATAGTTACCGGCCATCCAATTACTTCAAATGATGCAGCCGGTGAAAGCTTACAAAACGGACGAAAAAATAAGTCGGTTGAAATGGGTGACCTGGTTTCGTAGCGTCAACCTGCTGAGCGTTAAAAGTACCACGTTAACAAAAATTTCTTAGTCGTAAGATGCTCTTCTCAACTTAACAACCGGAATCATTTTTGATTTACAGGTGTTTCAATAATTAAAAATTCTGCCGCCGGGGTACAATGGAATAGTGATGTCGCCTGTATCCCATACACCAATAGCATCCCGCCTTTCAATTGCCACTCCATTCAACGTTACGCTGCCTTCTATAAAAAAAACAACCACACATTTATTAGTTGGGTTAAAGGAATAACTAACTGTGTTGCCAACATCAAAATAGCCCAATGATACATTTGCATTTAGATTCATCCAGCAATGTTCCTGTCATTCTTCTCCACTGATGATTGTTTGCAATTTATTCTTCCGGTTTACTTTTGGAAAAGTCCTGGTTTGATACCTTGGTTTTACAATCTGCAGTTTGGGCGCTATCCAAATTTTGTAAAAAGTTGACTTCTTCATCACCAATATTATATTCCTCATGAAACAAGCCGCTACCGGTACTTATGATCTGCACACCACCTTTTTCAATCACCGTGCCATAGCCCATGCTATCTTTATGATTCATCTTTTCCTGCAATAAAATCGAGATAATTTCCATGTTCACATGCGGATGAATACCGAAGCCCTTTCCGGTTGCAAGCAAATCGTCGTTAAAGCTGCCAGCGTGCCAACAGCACTTAATGTTGGACTATAGTAATCACTAAAGCTTACAATAAATTTACTCTTCAGCCAGCCAATATCTTTTATTCACCTGCCATGGCCCTTGAATATTTTATGTTGCATATCAGTTTAAATTATTTGTTTTTACCAGCTGTTGGTATTCGGGATGTTTTTTTAAATAGGCACTTATATAAGGACAATACACTATTATTTTCAATGCTTTATCCCTGGCATATTCCAGCACAAATTTTGTTAGCGACCCTGCAATACCTTTCCCTTCAAAACCTTCGGGAACAAAAGTATGCATAAGCGCCAAATCGCCCTGGTGCCAGCGATACTCGATAAATGCACTATCCCCGTTGCTGAGCACGGTTTCAAAATGTAAATTCTTTTCGTTGTTACTGATAATTAATTCTGCTGCCACAATTAGTATTTTGTTAAAGGTAAGAAATACCTTTTTTGAATTGAATAAAAAGTCTCGCTGATCTTTTAAAATATATCTTTTTTTAAGCGGCCCCGTATCGTTTTGCTAAAAAATAATGCGCAGCTGTCTTAATGCGGACACAACTTCTTTCGATGGCAGTATTCCGTTATCTTCACCAATAAATTCATCGCATGGCCATCCGCATATTTATCACCGGCGGCACTTTTGACAAAGAGTACAATGAACTAAACGGGCAGCTCTATTTTAAAGATACCCACTTAAGCGACCTGCTTGAAATGGGGCGAAATAAAGTACCGGTAGCCATCAGAACCCTCATGATGATAGACAGCCTGGAAATGACTGCAGAAGACAGGGAGCTGATTGTACACCAATGTACCCACTGCGAAGAATCAAAAATTATTATTACCCACGGTACAGATACAATGGCGGATACAGCAAAAATAATTGCGCAAAGCATAACCAACAAAACCATCATACTTACTGGCGCTATGATACCCATAAAATTCGGAAGTTCAGACGGATTGTTTAATCTCGGCAGCGCACTGGCATTTGCGCAAAGCCTACCCGTTGGTGTATACGTAGCAATGAATGGCAGGTGCTTTAACTGGGACAATGTAAAAAAGAATAGGCAAACTGGAATTTTTGAAGAAATTAATAACCCTGACATAAACGCCAGTCCAGTATTAAAATAATTTTTTCATTTTAAATGTCAGCATAAAAACTAAAAAAGCGATCAATGCAAGCAAATGAATCGCAAAAATTCCCCATGAAAAAATCTCGCTGAATATTGACCATGAATTGCTGAAAAATGTATACAGGGAAAAAATACAAAAAAGAAATTCGACGAACAATACCAGCATTTCAAGTAATTCAAAATAATGCTTCCGAATTCGCAATTGTTTAATTATCCAATACAAAATAGTGGCAAATGCCGCAAGCAGGTTCAAAAAAAGCAGGCAGTTGAAAGCCGCAAAATTAACCATGGCAACTAAGCCGGTAACTACATAAATAATAATACAGCCAATAAGTATTTTCTTCACTTTTTGATCTGATGGTGACATTCATTTAAATTTTAAATCCATTGGTAAAAGGCGCTTTGAAATTGCTGTAAGCTACGTGTTTAACTGCGATTTTACACAAGTGGGCTTGTTGCCGCCTGATGTAAACACCTGCTTTTACCCTGCTCAAATACCACAACAAACCAATACATCAATTTGCCGCCTGGCAACCGGATAGATAAAATTATCCACACCATTGGCAATTGAGGCTTGTCACAAATAATTCAGCTAATTTTATAACATTACTGAATATTACGTGTTTTAAACCTGTATCAAAAATTCCTTATAAATGGCAACGACAGTGGAGATAATTAACACAAGTACTCTTTTTGGCAGCGTTTATGAAAAAAGCCACCTGAATGCCGTGCTTATAATGGATACAGATGGCACAATTGTAAGGGCAAATAAAGCCTTTGAAAAATCTTTTGGGTTTACTGAACAAGAACTTCAGGGTAAAAACTTTTCGCATTTATTCACGCCGGAAGACATCGCAGATGAAAAGCCACAGAAAGAATTAGTAAAAGCGTTGGCAACGGGACAGGCTGATGATAAAAATTACCTGGTTCATAAAACAAGAGGTAAACTATGGGTAAGCGGCGAAAGTGTAATCGCCGCTGCTGAATCAGGCCGTAAGCTGGTAGTAAAAATTGTACAGGATATCAACGATCAAAAAGAAGGGGAATTTACCATTCACCGGGCGGTAGATTTTGGCGAGAATATTTTAATGTCGATTGATGACGTAGTGGTGGTAATTAATAAATCTTTTAAAATATTAAAATCAAATCAGGCGTTTACAAAATTATTTAAAACTGGTACGCCGCCAACAATAGAAAGCGATTTCATCGCGTTCATCCATCCATTTGATCAATCGGGTTTGTTAATAGAAAAGATAAAAAAACTTGTAGATGAAGGGGAAACTTTTACGAATGTTGAAATACCATTTAGCATTGGCAAAGACGATTACGTATACAGCATCACCGGTAGTTCCATTGTAATAACAGATGCTACGGAAGGGATATTACTGGTAATGCATGATATTACCTTTCAAAAAATAGTGGAGAAAGAAAGAGAAGATATTATTGGTTTTGTTGCCCATGAACTGCGCAATCCGCTATCCAACATTTTGCTTTGCAATGAAATGATAAAGGAAGTAGTAGCGGGAAAAAATCCCCTGTTAATGGATAACCTGTTACAACGCAGTAAAGAAAATATCGCCAGGTTAAATGGCATGATCACGGAACTATATGAAGCTACAAAAATTCAGTCAGGAAATTTTAAACTAAAGATAGTGCCCTTTGATTTTGAGGAAATGTTAGCTGAAGCAATTGATACAGTGAAAATTCTTCATCCTGATTTTTCCATCAGCGTAGCGGGCAGCGCGGGAACTATTGACGGAGACCGTTACAGGCTTATCCAGGTAATCACTAATTACGTAGGTAACGGAATTAAATATTCAAATG
>JANYFI010000680.1 GCA_025362765.1 Ferruginibacter sp.
GAAGGTTTCCAACCATAAGTCGATCTCTTTCATTTTTTGGGGATTGAGTTCGTAATAAATTTCCCTGCCTGTTTGCTGTTGTTTTAATAGCTGACATTCTGTAAGAATTTGAATGTGTTTCGAAATTGTTTGCCGGGAGGAGTCAAAGCTGGAAGCTATTGCTCCTGGCGTCATCGCCTGTAGTGCCAACATTGTCAAAATAGCCCTTCGTGTCGGGTCGGCAATAGCCTGAAAAACATCACGTCTTATATCCATTGTGCAGTTATATAACTGCAAATATATGCGAAGCTATCTAACTGCGAAAACTTCATTTAATTATTTTTTCTAAGGCCACGCTGGGTGAATTTCAATTTGTTGCTGGCTGGTGCGGATCAGCCAGTCAGGGCATTCAATCACAACTGTTGTAGAAATTAACCACTAACAGAAAAGCAGTTGCGCTGCAATAATGCAGAAGGAAATAATTAGTAAAATATTTCTTATCCGCAGTTTAACCATAGTCAATTGAAAAGCTGTTTGCAGGCGTATTAAAAAAATGATTCACTTCATTTTTGCAGGAATGTTACACGTGACCCCTCCGTCCAAAAAGATTTCTCTTGATAATCTCACTTCTTCAAACAGGCCTACGTGCTCAGAAATAAAATAGCGAAATCCAATGATACCGCCAATGCTCAATGCCTTAATGCTATAATTTAAACTGTCGCGATAAATATTTGTCTTGTCGTATGCAAGCGACCTGCTTGTATACCCGGAAAACGCCCACAGATATACATCTGTGCGTTCATTTTTTATAAACGCCGTCCCTAAATGCAGCGTATACCTAAGCCCAACATCCCACCCTCTCCATGCATCTTTATAACTATCTGTCGGATAATAGTAATCCTCAAATTTATAGTAACTGTCAGTATATGCCCCATAAAGGCCAAGCGAAAACATTTTCCCTAAAAAATATTCACCATATAAATTTACTGTAGGAATAGAACTTGTTTGTGTTTCGGTGAGGCGATCAGGATATCCATACCTTCATATCCAAGTCCTAAATTAATAGTAAAGATTTTATTATAAGATTGAGTAAAAGCGTTCGTCGAAATTAGAAAGATTGCTGAAAAAGTAAGGAAAGATTTCAGGTGCAATTTTATAATTTTACCCTACAATTTAGGATCTACTTTCTGTTAGTACATAAAACCGTATGTCTTATTTTTATTTGAATAATATACTTGACGAGCAATAAATAAAATAGTCAATACCGAAAGTCCAATATAAAAATAAATTGATGCTTTAAACAGATATAATATAGCAAAAAAAGTAGTCCAAAGAAACATAACCCAAAGTTTTGGTGCCAACTGAAAATCGAGTTTGTAGAGTACTCATTTTTTTTCTGTCATAACGAAAATGTCAAATAAGGTTCAAGCCAACGGTTACGAATTGACGATGGCTCTGGAATCAATGAATTTTCAGCCGGAATAAAGTACATTAAACAAACGAATAGTTGAAAGTATAATTAATAGATCAATAAAGAAGTTTCAGGCAAAACTTCTTGACACCAGCAGGATCGCTTTTTATAATTTACCGTTTTGAACCAACTACCACACCAATTTTATTGTCTGTAGTAAAACCCGCTAATCTATCAACAGAAATCCTGGAGGCACTTTTATAAATGGGTGATGCGGTGCCTGAAAAATTTGTAATGGTAAGTCCCTCAAAATTATTCGCTTCAATGCCATGGGTAAAATAGGGCATACGGGTATTTGTCCAGCTAAGTTTAAAATGATCAATGCTTACATTTTTTGCATTGTGAATTAGAAGACCGGGTATCTCTCTTTCAAACAATTGTTACGCAGGCCGCATCGCCCCACGCAGGTCTATATTTCCGCCTGCTACGTCATTCAATTTGCTATCTGTTAATTCAAACGTAAGGTTGCTAAAACGTATATCTTCAATGATACTTTCTTTGCTACCAAAAGCGGAAGTATTTATTACGAGGCCCGCCATTGACACGCCGGATAATTGTATAAATTTTCTTCTGTTCATTTACCTTATTTTTTAGACTTTTTTATTCCTTCAATACTTAACCTGACCATGACTACATCCTGCGGCTGCACAACTGTAGCCAGGACTTTACTGGTTGTTCCCATTATTTTTTTTGCCCACACATCCCTGATAGAATAAGTGATTGCATTAAAATCAATCATCGTTTTTGATAACGTATCATTTACCACGTTTTCTTTCCAGTTGTAGCTAATGGTAACGGGGTGCTTTGACCGGTTAAAAAAGCAAACTGCAATTTCATTGTTCTTCAATGGTTTTATCCAGGTATCAACACTGTCTTTTTGCTGGTACAAATATCCCTGCACTCCCAGCGAATCCTGGTCAATGGCGATTGCTTCTTTATTGGTTAAAATAGCAATGGTTTGTTTGGTCATGCCGCAAAGATCATTGCCTGCAATTAACGGCGCCGCCATCATACACCAAAGCGAAAAATGCGCCCGGCCCTCATTCTCACTCATGCCATTGCCCACTTCCATCATATCAGGATCATTCCAGTGACCGGGACCTGCATACTTCCTCAGGTCTTTTTGTTTGTCCATAATTTGTACCGCTCCCCATCCTTTCCATGTACCGTGGTCTTTTATACAATCAAAACAATTGTAAATATCGCCTGTTGTTCTCCACAACTCCCCAACCTCCGACGCCCATAGCCATGGCTGGTTATTGCCCCACTCACAAAGGCTAAAAATAATCGGGCGGCCAGCCACCCGCAAAGCTTTGCTCATAGTAGTGTAGGCTTCTTTTGCATTGAGGCCTTCGGAACTGCACCAGTCAAATTTTAAATAATCTACACCCAGCGAAGCATACAGGCGGGCATCCTGGTATTCGTATCCTCTTGTGCCGGGATAGCCGCCACAGGTTTTTGTTCCGGCGCAATTGTACAATCCAAATTTTAATCCTTTGGAATGCACATAATCTGCTACCGCTTTCATTCCGTGCGGAAATTTTTGCGGATCGGGAACGAGGTTGCCCATGGAGTCTCTCTCCATTTTCATCCAGCCATCATCCAGTACAATATAATTATAGCCTGCGGCCGCCATCCCGGAGCTTATCAAAGAATCCACCGTTTGCATTACCAGCTTTTCACTGATATTCGCCTGGAAAGTATTCCAGCTATTCCAGCCCATTGGCGGAGTGAGCGCAAGGTCTTTATATTTTTGCGCCTGCATATTTAAGGTGTACAAAACAGTTATCAGCAATAGCCATTTCTTATGCATGCTATTTATTTTTAACTGCTTTAGCCCTTAATAATTCCCTTGTTTTAATACCAGATTCTTTTAAATCATCTGTTTTCCAGCCACCAAAATCCGAGGCGCTTTTATTCAGTACAGAGCAGGTTTCGTCTTTATCAGAAACCGACCAGGTAATCCAGCTTAGCTTTCTCGCCTCCATCCATTTAATCCATTTGTTCCACTCATCATAATCAATTGATCCATTGCCGGTGGCCTGCATGCCTGCGGATTCCGACACAAAAATGGGCAAGCCTTTTTCTATCGCAGCATCGGTTTTATCCCGAAGGGTTTGCTTATGTGTGCCGGCATAAAAATGCATAGTGTACATCAGGTTTTTATATCCCAGTATAGGATCTTCGGCGGGCAGGTTTACATCCTGGTCCCAGTGAGGACTGCCCACTAAAATAATATTGTTGCTGTCAATTGCCCGGATAGTGCTGATCAGGTCAATGGAATAGGCTTTTACCTCTGGCCATGTTTCCTGGTCGGGCTCGTTAAACAATTCATAAATAATGTTTGGGTACTTGCCGTAAGTTGTGGCCATCTCTTTAAAAAATTCACGGGCTTCTTTTAAATTGATATTGTGGCTGTGCCAATCTATGATAACATAAATGCCTTCCACTATAGCCTGATCCACTACCGTTTTGATGAGTTTTTTTTGTACTGCGGAATCTTTCAGGTAACCTTTATCAGGCTCTACTCCCAAAGCGGCCCTTACTACAGAACACTTCCAGTCTTTGTACAACCATTGCACCGCAGAGGCGGTATAAAACCGCGGATGAAAACAACTCCACCCAAAGCTCATTCCGTTTAATACCACGGGCTTGCCGTACTGATCTGTTAATTGGGTTCCTTCAACTTTTAATTGTCCATGTAATTTTACGGGCTGTGCAATGGAACTTAAAAAAAAGCCAATACAAAGCAGCGCAATACTAATTTTTTTCATTGCTGTTAATTTAGATAAATGTAGTGTTAAGTTGTTTGTGAATGGTTGAATGGTGAATTTCATCGTTGATCGTTTATACCTTGATACGTCTTTTTATCTTTTACAATTAAAAATTGTTGACCGATTGAATGCATAAAACCGCGCCGATTTAAATTATAGTTAAATTTAGCACTACGGATTCCCGGCCTTATTTTAAAACCGCCGGACTCTGTTACCGCTTCTAATTGTGCATATGCAAATGGCAGCGCATTTTTTTTACTGTTGAAAGTAACGTTTTTTGTTTCGCCGGCCTTCAAATCAATTTTCAGTATCCCTTTCACAGCGGGTTCAATATAGGTAAGCAGCCTTGATTGGATTAAGTTGATCAATTAATTATCATCCCCCTATAAAAAACTATTGCTTTTTCATATCGTTCGTTTAACTATCCTGGCTGTTTACAATATTTGTTATCAACTTTATTATAGATTTTAGATAGCCCTTCCAATTCTGTTGATCAGTTCAATACAGGCCCTGCTATTGTGATAGGGACATTTCCACAAGCCCGCTTTATCCTGCTGTTGCATTGGCTGATTGTTTTCCGTAAGGCCCCAAATCCATTCGCCATTGTTTGCTTTAATTCTTTTTTTTACAAAAGACCAGCTATTAAACGAGTGCTGTAAATACTGCATATCGCCCGTTATCTGCCAGCTATTAAAAAAGCCTATCATGGCTTCTGCCTGCGGCCACCAGTGTTTTTCTTTTACCAAATGACTCCCTTCCTTTTCGTACCATAATCCGCCATCCACGTCAAGCCCCTGCGTTGCGGCGCCTGATATTTTTACCGCTATTTCCTTTAGCTGTTTTACCAGTGTGGCATCATTGATGACTTCTGCAGCTTCCAGCAATAACCAGGCGGCTTCTATATCATGCCCGTAAGAAATAATATTACCCTTCACATTCCATGCCTCATCAAAAAATAAATTCAGGTGCCAGTTGCTTTTATTGATGATATGATCAGTAAAATTTGCCAGCAACAAGGCTATGCTATTGCGCAGGCGTTCGTTTGGCCAGATGCGGTATAAATTGGTATACGCTTCCAGAATATGCAGGTGCGTATTCATGGTCTTCTTTTCGTTGGCGTCTTTGTTGCTCAGGCGCAGGTCAGCAATCGGTTGCCAGTTACGGGTAAAAGCTTCGAGGTAACCGGTTTCAACAGCATCAAAACTATGCTGCTCAATTAAGTGGTATAATTCAATGGCCTTTTGCTTCGTCTCTTCCAGTTGGGTTGCAAGGTAGTATTCGCTGAAGGCGTACAGCAGGAAGGCGATGGCGTAGATTTGTTTTTTTGTATCCAGCGGATCACCTGCATAAGTTACCGTCCAATAAATGCCGCCGTAGGTTAAGTCAATAAAATGTTGGTTGATGTAGTCGTATGCCCGCTTTGCCAAGGGTAGGTATTGTTGATGACCCGTGCAGTTGTACGCCGCAGCAAAAGACCAGAGTATTCTTGCATTCAATACAGCACCTTTGGGAGCGGTATTATCTATTCTATTTTCATGATCAATTTTACCATAAAAACCTCCATACTTTTCATCTGGCGCATATTGCATCCAGTAGTCCAAAATATCCGCTAACTCTTTTTGCAGTTCTTCACCATACTGTTGCAGAGAGTTGATCATTTTATTTTTAGATGTATTTATTGCTGCTATTATTCAATCAAAAAAATCCACAGCTGCCTGCGCCAGGTAATTTCGTGTAAACATTCAATTATTATACAAATTTCGGTTGTAATGTATCTTCTGCATTAATAAGTTTATTGACATCAATAATACTATTAATAAGGTCAACAGATGCCGCGGAACTCCATCCGTCTTCAGGTGTATTGGTTACATAATCTATTAATTGGTTAATAGTGGAAGTTGCTACATGCATCCGGCTATCAGATGATGCGTAATAAATAAATACCTTACCATCTTCCTCCATAATCCAGCCATTGCTGAATACTACATTGCTTACATCTCCTATGCGCTCTTCGCCTTCAGGCGCCAAAAAATAACCTCCCGGCTTGTGTATCACTTTTGTAATATCCTTCAGGTCAGTCATAAACATATACAATGTGTAGCGAAGTCCGGCCGCTGTATTTCTTACGCCGTGCGCCAGGTGTAGCCACCCTTTGCCTGTTTTAATAGGCGCAGGCCCAAGACCATTTTTCATTTCAAAAATAGAATGATATACTCTCGGGTCAATCACTGTTTCCTTTTCAATTACCGCATTGGTAATATCGGGTGCCAAGCCAAAACCAATTCCGCCGCCTTCGCCTGCTTCTATAAAACTATCCTGCGGCCTTGTATAAAAAGCATATTGTCCCCGCACAAATTCAGGATGCAGTACCACATTTCTTTGTTGGGCGGAAGGCGTTTTTAAATCAGGTAATCGCTCCCATTGCAGCAGGTCCTTTGTTCTGGTGATACCACACTGAGCAACCGCGGCAGACTGGTCGCCGGGAGGAGCGTTGGGGTCTTTTCTTTCCGTACAAAAAAGACCGTAAATCCATCCGTCTTCATGTGCTGTCAACCGCATATCATAAATATTGGTGTCCCGCACCTCCGTTTCAGGCATCAACACCGGGTATTGCCAAAAAGTAAAATTGTCAATTCCATTGACACTCTCCGCTACCGCAAAAAACGATTTTCTGTCTGCCCCTTCCACCCTCGCCACCAGCAAATATTTATTATTCCATTTGATAGCGCCGGCATTAAATGTTGCGTTGATGCCCACCCGCTCCATTAGAAATGGATTGGTTGTTTCATTTAAATCGTAGCGCCAAAAAACAGGCGTGTGTGCAGCGGTAAGTATGGTGTTTTCATACCGGTCGAAAACGCCGTTGCCATTGATAATTTTCTTATTAGGTTTTGTTAACAGTGCCTGTTGCATGGCATGTAATTGTTGTAAACGGGTTTTAAACTGATTTGGCATATTACTTATTTAGGAATTATAGGTTTGCAAAATATTGTATTACTATTTACAAAACGTTTATGGATTTTTACAAGATATGGGTTTCAATGGCTCAAATTGCCGCTACATTATTGCCTTGATCTAACATAAGCTGTCGGCAACATTACCTGCCATATAATTTATTTCTGTTTGCTTTCTTGTCGAAAATAATGTTGGGCAATAAAGAAAAACGTTTAAAATCCGGGGCTGATAACTGCCCTTTATACGGTACATAAAATTCTGTTTCGTCGCCTGATTTATGTCCTGCATTTCGCCAGGCCAATGCATATGCAATGGTATGCCTACTCAATGCTTTGGCAAAAACATTTGTCCACCAGGTAGCATCTGGCACTGTATTGTACCCAAATTCTGTCAATGCAGGAATTTTGTTTTTTTCTGCCGCCATTTTTTCCAGCATCGTTAAACTCCTATCTGTTTCAGCAATGAATTTAGTGTTCTGAAGTATGTCGCCCTTTTGATAAATATCAAATCCTATTACATCTACAAAATCATCTCCCGGATAACGTTCCAGGTAGTCGTTTATCGTGGCAAAGCGATCTGTATTATAGGCGTACAACAGGTTGTGTACGCTTTTATTCGCCTGTAGGTATTTTTCGGTAAAACGGTATAATTGTTTTATTTCTTCCGGCGTGCAATGATTTTTACCCCACCAAAACCAACTGCCGTTTAGTTCATGAAAAGGCCGAAAAATTACCGGAATGTATTCACCATGCTTTCCTTTTAAACTGAGCATGAAAGCCGCAACTTTATCCAGCCATGTGGTGTACAAATTATTTTTTTCACCGCCTGGCAAAACAGCTGTTACTGTTCCCGGCGCCGGATCCCAGGCAGATTTTCCGGTAAGTGGATTATTGAGGTGCCAGCTGATGGTAATTACACTGCCCCGCTCATAAGCCTGCGCAATAAACTGTTTCATTTTATCAAAAGGCACACTATCCAAATTTACCGGCGCATCAATTTCAATCCTGCCCAACTCCCATCCATATACCGCCGGATACTGACCGGCTGTTTCTTTTACATCACTCCGTCCCGCGACATATTTCCATCCAACACCATAAGCCAAATCATCCTGGTGACCAAACATAATACCTTTGCCTCTTTGCTTTTGTAACTGATTGAACAGGTTTATTGTTTCTCTGGTAGCCTGTTTATCGGCAGGTTGCGCAAAGGCGGAACGTTGTAACAACAGACCTATTGCCATGCAGAAACAAATTATTATTTTATTCAAAATGTAAATTTATCAGGTTATTGTAATGGCCGGGTCAATGTTGACAAAATTAATGCGATTCGTTATCTATTTGCTAATACTATCTTATCTTATCATTGATTTTAACGTACGGAACTATCTAAATAAGCCTTGCCTTGGAGGCAAAACAATAGGTAATCCGGGACAATGCAACTCGTTTTCGGGCTGATACTATTTTAGTTAATATTTTGTACTTTCACATGCTATTTAAAATGCTTTCAACTAAAAGCTGCAACAAGATGCATAAAAATATAGTGCGGGAAATAACACCTTTAACACAAAATGACTGCTTTACAATTTTTAGCAGGGTTAAAAAGGAATTTAATTTTCCCCTGCACTACCACGATGAGTTTGAGCTCAATCTCATCATCAATGCCAAAGGCGCCAAACGTATTGTAGGCGACCATATTGAATTGATTGATGACATTGAACTGGTATTGATTGGGCCCAATTTATCTCATGCCTGGTTTACAGCACAATGTGAAAGCAATGAAATAAAAGAAGTGACCATCCAGTTTCACAAAGATCTTTTTGACGAAAAATTCCTGCGCCGGAACCAGTTGAGTTTTATTCGTAAAATGTTTGAACAGTCTGCCAAAGGCATTTTATTTTCAAAAGAAATGGCGCAGTCTGTTGTCACCCGCATCATTTCGCTGCATCAAAAAAGCGGCTTCGATTCCGTGATGGCGCTGATTAATATCCTGCATGACCTTTCAATTTCGCGTAACATCAGCACTTTATCAGAAGCTTCTTTTAACAACGAATTACAGTTTAATTTCAACAGCAGGCGTATTGAAAAAGCGTTTGATTACATGAACAAAAATTATGACAAGCTAATTACATTGGGCGATATTGCCAAACTGGTAAATATGACGGATGTGTCTTTTAGCAGGTTTATAAAAAAACGAACCGGTATTACTTTCATCGACAGTCTAAATGAAATCAGGCTGGGCCACGCCTCCCGTATTTTAATTGACACAACCAACTCCATTGCCGAAGTAAGTTATAGTTGCGGCTTTAATAATATCTCCAACTTTAACCGGCTATTTAAAAAGAAAAAAAATTGTACGCCAAAAGAATTCAGGGAAAATTTTTCGGGTACCAGAACATTTTTTTAACCGTTGTTTGTTTGATTTTTTGTACCAGCTAAGCTGCTTTTGGGTACTGAATTGGAAGCATGTCCGTCGCGGAGGAACAGCACCATTATACTTTAATTTTTCATCTCGTCTTAAGCTTCCCTTTTGGTATAACTTCTCTAAAAAGCACTACCAAATCTTTGGAACTATTTGACTTCGCCCACCAGAAAAACACTGCCGCAAACTATAATGATATCGTGTTTTTTAGCCGCCTTTTTTGCACTGAGTATGGCTTCGTTTACATCATCAAAACAGTCGCCTTTCAGATTAAATTCACCCGCTTTCAATTGTAACTCCGCAGCAGGAAGTGCCCTTGGTATATGCGCATTCGTAAAATAATAATTTGCGGCGACGGGCAGTAATGACAGTACTTTATTTACCTCTTTATCTTTCACCATCCCAATCACAAAATGAGCATTCCCATTTCCGTAGGTATCATTTTTTCTGATCCATTCTATTTGTTGCAGCACCTGTTGCATGCCATCCTCGTTATGCGCTACATCCAGCACGAGCAGTGGATTTTCACCAATTACATCCCAGCGCCCATGCAGCCCGGTAAGCAGCTTTGTATTGGCCAGCGCATACTTTTCGGCCTCCTTGCTAATTTTAAATCCAAGTACTGACAAAATATTTTGTGCATACAAGACCGTACGTAAATTTTTTGCCTGGTAAATACCATTCAGGTCGAGCGTAACGGCTTCGTTTATCTGATTGCCCGTGTCAGTTACGCTGCAATGCAATGTT
The DNA here is from genome assembly GCA_025362765.1 of Ferruginibacter sp. Lineage (GTDB taxonomy): Bacteria > Bacteroidota > Bacteroidia > Chitinophagales > Chitinophagaceae > Ferruginibacter. Next base: position 10,345 of record JANYFI010000680.1, read on the forward strand.
TGCGGCGTAACTATTATATCGGCTACTACATATTTGTCCTGTGTAAAATAAATAGGAGCTGTGCATTCGGCGGCTTTGCGTTCAAATACAGGCTTGGTGACAGGCAGAAATTCGCCAATAATCACTGGCACGCCGGGTTTAATAATGCCTGCTTTTTCCGCTGCAATTTTCTCAAGCGTATCGCCCAAAATATTCATGTGATCGTAGCCGATATTGGTGATGACTGATAATATTGGGGTGATAATATTGGTACTGTCTAACCTGCCACCAAGACCGGTTTCAATCACGGCAATGTCTACTTGTTGCGCCGCAAAATAATCAAATGCCATGGCCATGGTCAATTCAAAAAAAGAAGGTGCTATTTGTCCGGAAACAGTCTTGGTTTTCGCAACAAAATCCACCACAAAATCGGGGCTGATCATTTCGCCATTGATCTTTATTCTTTCCCTAAAATCTTTTAAATGAGGTGAGGTGTACAGGGCCGTTTTATATCCAGCCTGTTGCAGCATGGCTGCCAGCATATGGCTGGTACTGCCTTTGCCGTTGGTACCGGCGATATGGATGCTTTTAAATTTCTGCTGTGGATTGTCCAATGCCTTACACAAGGCAATGCTGTTATGCAAATCTTCTTTATAAGCGGCTGTTCCAATACGGCTGTACATTGGCAGTTGCGCAAAAAGGTAGTCAATGGTTTGCTGGTAATTCATTGCTGCAAAGATAGAACGCTTACCGCTTAGATGAAGGTTAAATTGAAATACAAATTTTAAAACGTGCGATCCACCGCGGCGGACAGGCTGCCACTGAAGCTAAACCAGGGAACAAATAGCTGGTTTAAAAAATTAATTCTGTACTTTAAAATTAAACAAGATGGTTGAAACGCCTCCATCGGCACTCTGGGGAAATTTAAGACCTGCTGCTTTTCTTTTAGCAATACCTGTAATGGTTGAATTGGAAGTAGTAGTACCTTTTCCTGTGGAACTGCCGGTATAGGCTCCAGCTGCATTGTACTGCACATCCAGGTAAACTTTTGCATTTTCGTTAAAATCATCTTCAAACCGAAGGGTTCCTAAATTTAATGGCCGCACACCTCTTGTAACGCTTACACCACTTCTGCCACCCGGCGAATTACCATAACTGTCCGGCTTGCCGGAAGGATCTCCTGCATCTCCTTTGCCACCGGCTTTATTGCCCTGGTAAGTATAGCCATTGTCTTGCGTTGCCCCATTGCCGCCACCAGCACCCGCACCATTGTAAGTGGCTTTAGGTTTTTGCGGTTTAGGTGCAGGCATTACCACCGGTGCCGGGTTGATAACTTTAGCGGGTTTGGTAACCGGCTCTTTGGCAATATTGGTTGCTTTGGGATTTACCTTTTCAGGCTTCTCAACAGGCGCCGCATCTTTATCTTCGTTCTCATCCGGTTGAATATCTTTTGCCGGCGGTTCGGGTGCCGGGGCAGCCTTTGCGTGTGAAGCCGCCTGCTCCTGCGAAGGCCCCATTTCTCCTTTGATCAATGGTTGCACTTCTCCAAAACCTTCTTTATTATTCCCAAGGTTAATTTCAATCAGGTCTTCCACAATTGGCTTTGGCGGTAGTACTATCGGCCAGGCGATAAAAATAGCCAGCAATAAAAGTACCGCCACGATGATGGCAGTATAGGTAAATGCTTTCCGGTTTTTTTCTGCTTCAAATGAGGATGCGTACATAAATAAATTGTAATACAGTCAAAGTTATTTCATTAAAATTAAACGATGCAATTTGATACTCAGATACACAATTCCTGTTAAAGCTTTAACAAAAGCTTTGGCAAAAATAAAACATCAACCCAGTTTTTTGTAAATGGTCAAAGGCATGCAGCCTATCAGCCACGCAACCAGCCGCCATCTTTTTGTAATATACAACTTTCGCTTTTTTTGTTGAATGCCTGTATAAATTTGTTGCGCCGCTTTTTCAACAGGCGCTACCCAAAACTGTTTGTTTCCTTTTGCCATTTTCGTTTTTACAAAACCTGGTTGTATATCTGTAATATAAATGGGCAGTTTCAGCTTAAACGCTTTAATGTACAACCCTTCCATATAATTAGTCATGTAAGCCTTGCTGGCGCTATATGCCGGCGCAAAGCTGCTACCCCGGCTGGCTGCGATGGAAGAGGTAGCGGCGATATGCCCCCTGCCTTCCAATACAAAATAGTTGAAGGCGAAATTTACAATTTCTGCAAAGCCATTTACATTGTTAAGCGTTGTGTTTTTATCAATCTCCCAATTGAGTGATTCGGAAGCTTCACCATACCCGCTGTTATAAATCAGCAAATCAAGACCTCCCAGTTGCTGAATTAAATTTTTAATGCAGTCTATATTTTCATCACCCCTTACATCAAAACATTCGGACAAAATATTATCTGGTAAAACTTGTTGAAGTTCATCCAGCAAAGCCCTTCTGCGGCCTGTAATACCCACCAGCCAGTTATGAGCGGCATACTGCTGCGCCAATGCCCGCCCTATTCCAGAAGTCGCACCGATGATGATGACTTTTTTCATGCACTATTTTTTTATAAAGATATCGTACCTAAAACGAATAATTGTACCGGCTGTAAACAGCAGAAAAAAATACCTGCATAAATTTGCGGCCCTTGCACAAGGCCAAGAACTCTTTAAATTGCATACTGTCATGGGGATAGCGTACTGGTACAAAATATGGCCGCCACGAGAGAAAAAAAGAATAGAACCCCTATCAGTAGCAACTTTCACCAGCTTTTCGGGAGCGCTGGCTGTTAAAAAATCAAATCCCAAGGCGCCTTTATTTACAACGGTTAAGGATTGGCGTAAATATATCTTTTATTTAACAGGATAATTCCGTTCGCCAAATAGCAGGCTGCCGATGCGCACCATGTTGCTGCCTGCTTCTATGGCAATGCTATAGTCTCCGCTCATACCCATTGACAAAATTGTGAAGCCTGCATATTGATTGTATAACAATTTCAACTCCTGAAATTCCTTTCTCACCAGCTTCAGGTCGCTGGAGAAAGAAGCCATTCCCATTAGTCCTGAAACACGCACATTTTTTAAATGGGCAGCAGCATTCATTACTTCAGCAAGTTCCGTTGCACCCAACCCAAATTTAGTTTCTTCTGTTGCAATGTGCACTTGCAACAGGCAATCAATTACCCGGCTATTTTTTCCCGCTTCTTTGTTGATTTCTTTCAACAAATTCAAGCTATCCACGCCGTGAATTAAATGTACAAACGGAGCAACGTATTTTACTTTATTGCTTTGCAGGTGACCAATAAAATGCCAATGGATATCTTTTGGTAAAACTGTTTCTTTATCCACCAGTTCCTGTACATAGTTTTCTCCGAAATCACGTTGGCCTAAATCGTATAATTCCTGCAAATCTTCTATGGGCTTGGTTTTGCTTACAGCCACCAAAGTAGCTTTGCTATCTAATTCAGCCAGTAAAAAAGTATATTTTTCTTTATTAATAGCCATGTTACATTTTTAATATTATATCTCGTAATTATCTACTCATCCCTACCCTTCGCCTTCATATCCCTTCCGCCGCGGTGGAGAGATAGTTGAGGGCGCTCATCATTTCAGAATACTACGACTAATTACAATCCGCTGCACTTCGCTGGTACCTTCATAAATCTGTGTAATTTTTGCATCCCTCATCATACGCTCCACATGGTATTCTTTTACAAAACCATAGCCGCCGTGAATTTGTACTGCTTCAGTAGCAGTCCACATGGCGGTTTCGCTGGCGAACACTTTTGCCATGCTTCCGCTCAATGTATAATCCAGGTGTTGATCTTTTTCCCAGGCCGCTTTAAGACAAAGCAACCTGGCGCATTCTATTTTGGTGGCCATATCCGCCAACTTAAATTGTATGGCCTGGTGATGCATAATTTCTTTTCCAAATGCTTTGCGTTGTTTACTATAAGCCAGTGCCCGTTCGTATGCGCCACTCGCAATACCCAGCGCCTGGGATGCAATACCTATACGGCCGCCCGCCAGCGTTTTCATGGCGAACTTAAACCCAAAGCCATCGTCGCCAATACGGTTTTCTTTAGGCACTTTTACGTCGTTGAATAAAATGGTATGGGTATCACTACCCCTTATGCCGAGTTTATTTTCCTTAGCGCCCACCACCACACCAGGCCAGTTTTTTTCTACAATAAAAGCATTTATACCATGACTTCCTTTACTGATATCTGTTTGTGCAATCACTAAATAAACACTGGCACTATTGCCGTTGGTAATCCAGTTTTTTACGCCGTTTAATAAATAATAATCGCCTTTATCTTCAGCAGTTGTTTGCTGTGAAGTAGCGTCACTGCCCGCTTCTGGCTCACTTAATAAAAACGCACCGATGTATAACTGGCCATCTTTTTTACCCTGCGCCAACGGCACCAGGTATTTTTGCCGTTGCGCTTCATTGGCATATTCCTGCAGGCCATAACATACCAGGCTGTTGTTTACACTCACGCAAACACTCACGCTCGCATCTACTTTACTAATCTCTTCCATCGCTAATACATAACTGATGGTATCCATGCCGCTGCCACCATATTCAGGCTTTACCATCATGCCCATAAAACCCAGGTCGGCCAGTTTTTCAATTTGCTCTTTCGGAAATTTTTGCAGTTCATCCCTTTCAATCACGCCGGGCAGGCAATCATTAATGGCAAAATCCCTCGCCGCTTTTTGAATCATCAGGTGTTCTTCAGAAAGTTGAAAATCCATAATTGATTGTTTTAATTGCTTTGTAAAAATAAGGTATCGGTACCAATGGTGTTTTTTTGTTTGATGTTTTTGTTGACCCTGCAATTACAGCTATGTTGACCATTTTTGGCGTCGCACCCTTGTACTGCATCTACTATGGCGGCTTTTATTGAAGCCTAGTGAGCGATAAAAACAAATGACTATATTCAATTGCAAACATTGGCCAGTATCTCGTATAAACAAATGTTGCGAACAGCTACAATCATGGAGGAAAAAGTAATTTTATATCAAGCCAGGATAGAAAGTTTTTCAAAGAGAATTTTTAAGCTTTTCTATCCTCATGCTTTAATTGCGCTATTATTTCTTGTTCTTCCATTTTTTAATAAAGCTCCTTACAATGGGCGCTTA